>JBMOPR010000756.1:1623-6306 GCA_049323075.1 Pseudomonadota bacterium | reverse complement strand
TCACGCAGGTAGTCGATCAGCTTGTCGCGGATGAAATCCGGGTTATGACCGTAATTGAGCGCGCCGGCGCCGGCGAAAAAGTCCAGGTAGCGGCGGCCGTCCTCGCCTTCTATGAAGGAGCCTTTCGCCCGTTTGAATACGGTGGGAAACGCACGACAGTAGGAACGCACTTCGGATTCATACTGCTGAAATACTTCGGTACGCATTCAATGCCTCATTGCTTGTTCTTGTTATCGGTTGAATCGCCAGCGAAGATGCCGGCCAGTTGCCGCGCCAGTGTCGCTGCCTGCTCACCCTGCATCAGGGTCTCGTGCCCGCCTGGTACAGTATGGCACTGCATTCGCAACGGTGCGTGCTGCCAGGTGGTACCGGATGCGATGCCGGTGATGTTGTCCCGCGCCGTAAAATGATGCACGTTTGCCTGTACCGTTTCCACTTCATATTGTGAAGCAAAACGGTGATTTGTGACGGCAACCTGATAAAGCGCTTCAAACTGTGCGCGCGGGAAATCCGCCGGAATGGCACCGGCCGCAATGCCGGTGCGATACAGCCAGTCGGCATAAGCCTCTGTTTTGGGGCCGGAATCGGGGCTGGCCACCGGCAACGGACGGCCCAGCGCCGCGCCGACCACCTGGGCCTCGTCCTGGTGGGACTGGCGCAGATGGGCGGGGCTGTAGCTGTCGAGCAGCACCACATCCGCTACCGTCTCGCCCTGTGCTTCCAGATGACGGGCCAGCGCCAGGGCGAAGACGCCACCGAGGGATTGCCCCGCCAGACGATAGGGTCCGGCCGGCTGGATTTCGCGGATCGCGGCGACGTAACCGGCCACCATTTCCTGCGACGAAGCGAAGGGCGGTTCAGCGCCTGACAGGCCCCGGGCGCGCAGACCGAACACCCGGAAGGACTCCTGCAGCGCGTTGGCCAGATCGGCGTAAACCAGCACGTCACCACCCACCGGATGGATGAAGAACACTGCGGGCAATGTGCTGTTGATGGGCTGATCGCCGCCCGCCAGCGGCACGAGGATGGCATTGGTGTCGCCACCGCCCTGCCCGATCAGCTGCGCCAGTTTTTCGATGGTCTGGGTGGTGAGCAGCGACGCCACCTGCAGTTGCGTGCCGAGTTCCTTGTTGATGCGCGCCATGATGCGCACGCCGATCAGGGAATGGCCGCCGAGTTCGAAGAAGTTGTCGCGGATACTGACGCGCTCCACCGGCAGGAAGGCTTCCCAGATGGTGGCCAGTTGTGCTTCCAAATCGCTGCGCGGCGCGACGTAATCGGCGCCACCCAGCTGGATGCTGTCAGGACGCGGCAAGGATTTGCGATCGATCTTGCCAGCAGGTGTGAGCGGCATTTTGTCCAGCACAGTGATGGCGGCGGGCACCATGAAATCCGGCAGACGTTCGCGCAATTGCGCGCGCAGTGCGGTCGGTTCCAGCGTGCCGGCTTCATCCGTCGCGACGACATAGGCGGCGAGCGCGGTGCCGCCAGGCATGTCGTGGCGCACGGTGACGACATTTTCACGCACGCCCGGCAATGCAGACACGGCCGCTTCCACTTCGCCCAGCTCGATGCGGAAACCGCGCACTTTCACCTGGTTGTCGACACGGTCGAGGTATTCTACGGTGCCATCCTGCAGCCAGCGGCCGAGGTCGCCAGTGCGGTAAAGCATGCCGCCCTTGGTGCCGGGGAATGGATTGGGCACAAACGCCTGCGCGGTTTTCTCGGGATTTTTCCAGTAGCCTTCGCCAACGCCGATGCCGCCAATGCAGATCTCGCCGGGCACGCCGGGGGGGACCAGTCGCATCTGTTCGTCGACGATGAACACGTCCAGGTTCGCCAGCGGCTTGCCGATGGGGACGCTCTTGCGGTCTGCCGGCAGCGGCGCGTGAATGGAACACTGGATCACGTCGTCGGCTGCTTCGGTGGGACCATAGGCGTTGACCACGGGAATGTCCGGATATAGCGCCAGCCAGTCATTCACCAGATCCACCGACACCGCTTCACCGGTGGCCATCATCCAGCGCAGGGACGGCAGTGCACGTTGTTCCTGCGGCAGAGAACGAACATGTTCCATCAGCAGCTGCAGCGCCACCGGCACCAGTTCCACCACGCTGATGTCGTGCTGTTTCACCAGATCAAACAGTTTGCGCGAATGGGTGACGTCGTCCAGCACCACAACTTTACCGCCGCAGGTGACCGGGCCAACGAACTGCCACACGGAAATATCCGACGACGCAGGCGCTGTCTGCAGGAAACTGAAATCCTGCTTGAATTCCAGTGCGCGACGTTCTGCTTCAATGTGATTCAGCGCACCGTCATGACGGATCAGCGCACCTTTCGGCAGACCGGTGGAACCCGACGTGTAGAGCATGTAGGCGCGGTCGCGGGGCGAGGAATCCACATTCAGATTGACTGTGGATTCCCGCGCGATGTCGGCCCAGTCGCGATCCAGGCAGATATGCTTTGCCTGATTGTTGCCGCTGACTTTCGGCAGCAAGGGTTCCTGGGTGAGCAGTACCGCCACCTCGGAATTCTCGATCATGTATTCGATGCGGTCCTGCGGGTATTTCGGGTCCATCGGAACATAGGCGGCGCCCGCTTTCATGATGCCGAGAATGCCCACGAGGAAATCTGCAGAGCGCTCGGCGCACAGGCCCACCAGATGATTACGGTCCACGCCCTGCCTGCGCAGGTGATGAGCGAGCTGGTTGGCGCGCTGGTTCAGTTCACGATAGCTGTAACTCACCTGATCATCGGCAATTGCCACGCGCTCGGGGTGCAGATGAGCCTGCTGTTCGAAACGCTGGTGAATGCACTGGCCGAGATCGAAATCCACTGCCGTGTTGTTCCAGATTTCGGTGAGCAGCAATTTTTCCGCCGGATCGGTAACGTATTGCAATGCGCCGATCTGCATTGTTTTCCCGAACAGGATCTGCTGGCTCAGGGCCTCGATCCGCTGCAGGAAACCGAAATCGGCAAACAGGTGTGCGTGGTAGAACAGGTTGAATTTCAGTTTGCCGCCCACCTCCGTCACCACGAACTGCACATTGGCGGCGGGATCGCTGGGCGTGCCTTCGGGATCAAACACCTCGCCGAGGAATTCGGTGTGCGCCAGGAACTGGTAGTAGTTGAACATGAAGCCGACACGGCCGCGGGGCGACAGCGCGATCTGCTTGCCGATGGAAATCAGGCGCTGGTCTTTTATTTCCTTCTGGAACTGGCGCGCATACGAGAGCAGATCGCCAATACTGGCTTCTGCTTTCATGACATCGCGGCTGAACACAAACGGAATTTCCTGGATGTAGCAGCCCATGGTGTCGTGGTGGCCCTTGATACGGCCGCCCATGGTTTCCTGGATGGTGAAATCCGCGTCGGGACGACAGTAGGCCCTGATCATCAGGCCGAACAGCGACTTCAGATACAGCGCTGGCGTGATGCGATGCTCGCGGCAGAACCGTTTCAGTTGCTGCCAGTGGTCGTCATCCAGGAACAGCTCTCGCGTAATGAAGTGCGCGGGCGCTGGGACCGGTGCGGGCACGGTGAAATCCAGCGGCTCCACCTGTTTGAACCGGTCGCGCCAGAAAGCCAAAACATCGGCGCTGTCCACACTGGTGCGATCGTGCTGCACGAATTGATCGAAGACGGCCGGTGCATGGCGGAAGCCATCCGTGCTGCCCTGCTGCTTCCGTGTGTAGAGCGCTGTCACCTGCTCCCACAAGCTGTTGAGCGCAGCGCCGTCCAGAATGGCGTGATGAACCGAGGTGATCACAACGAAATGGTCAGGCGCGAGTTTCAGCACGCTGTAGCTGACCAGTTCATCCCGCGCCAGATCGTAAGGCCGGTAGATCAGGGCACGGATTTTCAGCTGCAATTCTGTTGCATCGATCGGCGCTGTGCTCAGGTCGATAACACTGAACGGAATGGCATGGTTGCGCCGGATAGCCAGATAACCCACGTCGAGCCAGGGTTTGTCGGCGGTGACAAAGCGGGAACGCAGAATCGGTTGATGATCGCTGATGGTTTGCAGGCAGTCGCGCCAGAGGTTCAGGTCCAGTGAGCGATGAATGTGGATATGCCAGCCGTGACTGCTCTGCAGCGATGTCGGATTCACCAGGTTGTCCATGAACATGTCGTATTGCATGGCCGACAGCGGCCAGGCGGCTTCATACTGATCCGTATTCAGTTCCAGATCCGCCAGCAAATTCTGCGGCACGCACAGCGGCAGCGTGTCGACCGGGTGCTGCGGTGCCGCCAGCATCTGCTCGCACTGCAACTGGTAATGCTGCAGCAGGCGCTGGATGGTGCTGTCGAAAAACAGCGCCGTGTTGTATTCCAGCGAGCCGGCAAACTGGTCGCCGTTCTGGGTGAGGCTGAGGGTCAGATCGAACTTGGCGGTGGTGGTATTGCCGCCCAGCATTTCCAGCTGCAGATCGCCGAACTGGGCAGACTGCAGCAGATTGCCGGCGTTGAAGGAGGCGTTGTCCAGCAGCTGGAACGCGACCTGCACCAACGGTGAATACGCCGGATTGCGACGGATGCCGAGACGTTCGACGATCAGGTCCACCGGCACATCGCCGTGGCTGAAACCTTCCAGCACGGTCTGGCGCACCCGCTGCACAGCCTGCGCAACCGTCGGGTTGTGGCCGAGATCGGTACGCAGCACCAGACTCTGGATGAAGA
>JBMOPR010000756.1:0-1613 GCA_049323075.1 Pseudomonadota bacterium | reverse complement strand
CAGTTCCGGCGTCTGGCGGCCCAGCGTCGGCACGCCGATGCAGATATCGGTCTGGCCTGCATAGCGTGACAGCAACAGTTTCCAGCCGGTGAGCATGAACATGAACGGTGTGATGCCGTTGTCGGCGCAGAACATTTTCAGGCGCGCGCCGAACGCATCCGGGAACTGGACATTGACGCTGGCGCCGGCCGTGGACTGGATGGGCGGACGCGGTTGGTCGAGCGGCAGGTCCAGCAGCACCGGCGCTTTGGCCAGCTTGTTCTGCCAGTACTGCAGCTGGTCGTTCAGGCGTTCCGCCGACAGCCATTCCCGCTGCCATTCGGCGAAATCGCCGTAGTGCAATCGCAATTCCGGCAGTGGCGATGGTGCATTCCGGGTAAACGCCAGATACAAGGTGACCAGTTCGCGGAACAGCACGACCAGTGACGCACCGTCGGAAATGATGTGGTGCATGCAGAACAGCAGATGGAATTCCGCAGCGTCCGATTTCACCAGGGTGGCGCGCAGCAACGGTGCCTGCGCCAGATCAAATACCGCTGACTGATTGAGCGCGATCTGTTGCTGCAACTGCGTCTCGCGCTGGGAAGCCGGCAGCTGAGACAGATCGAGCGTCTGCAGATTCCACTGCACGGTTGCGTCGATCAGCTGCACCGGCTCGCCATCGGCGCCACTGGCAAAATGCGTGCGCAGGGATTCGTGGCGGCGGATCAGTTCGCGGAAGGCCTTCTGCAACGCATCTTCATTCAGTGCACCGCGGATTTTCAGGCCCATCGGCATGTTGTTGGCACTGGTGCCGGGATTGATCTGCTCGAAGAACCACAGCCGTTGCTGGCCGAACGACAATCGTGCACGGTCACGCTGGCTACGCGCTACCAAGTTCGGGCGCGAAGGCTCGGTACCGGATTGCTCCACGATCCGCGCAAAGGCTTCGATGGTGGGATTTTCAAACAGCGAACGGACGCTGAAAGTACGGCTGAACTGACGCGACATGCGACTGATCAGCTGCGTGGCCAGCAACGACTGCCCGCCCAGCTGGAAGAAGTTGTCCTGCACGCCGACCCGTTCGACGCCCAGCACGGAGCCCCACAACTGGCTGAGGCTGATTTCCAGTGCGGTACGCGGCGCCACATAATCGCGGCCGCTGTCGATATCCGGTTTCGGTAGCGCTTTGCGGTCCACCTTGCCGTTGGGCGTCAGCGGGAATGCATCGAGCAGCACCCAGCTTTCCGGCACCATGAAGGCGGGCAGGAACGCCAGTGCCTGCTGCGACAGCTGCATCGTGGTCACAGGGTTGTCCACGCGACCATCCGTCATGACCCAGGCCACCAGACGCTGCGCATTGCTGTCGGACGTGATCACGTCCACCAGCGAATCCTTCACGCCGGGCACGTTGTTGATCACTGCCTGGATTTCACCAGCCTCGATCCGGTAGCCACGCAGTTTCATCTGATGATCGCGACGACCGAGATATTCGATCACACCATCGGTGCGATAACGCACGCGGTCACCGGTGCGGTAAATAATATCGCCTGGAAGATGCGGGTTCGGCAGAAACGCCTGCGCCGTGAGTTCGGCATTGTTCAGGTAACCAGGGCCAACACCATCGCCACAGA
>JBMOPR010000755.1:0-6323 GCA_049323075.1 Pseudomonadota bacterium | reverse complement strand
TTCAGTCCACGCCGGTTGATCCTGCCATCGATGAACAGGATGCAAGCGCCGATGATCTGGCCTGCATCATTTACACCTCCGGCACCACCGGCAATCCGAAGGGCGTGAAGATCAGCCACGGCAATCTGCTGGCGAACGTCAACTCGATTCTGGCGGCGCTGCCGATCCAGCCGGGGGACCGCTTCCTCAACGTGCTGCCGTTCTACTATTCCTACGGCAACTCGGTGCTGCACACGCATATCGTGCAAGGCGCGACCCTGTACCTGGAAAACAGCCTGATGTATCCGCACTCGGTGGTGGCGCGGTTGCAGAGCGAAGCGATCACCGGGTTTGCCGGCGTGCCGTCCACCTTTGCACTGCTGCTGAGTCGCGGCAAGGTGAGCGAGCATGATCTGTCGTCGCTGCGTTATGTGCTGCAGGCGGGCGGCGCCATGACCGTGCCGTTGATCCGCGAGGTGATGGAAAAAATGAGCCGGTCGCTATATGTGATGTACGGGCAGACCGAAGCCACCGCACGGCTCACCTGCCTGCCGCCAGAACGGCTGGAAGAAAAACTGGGCTCCGTGGGATTGCCGATCCAGGGCGTCACCATCGAGATCCGCCGCCCTGACGGCACGCTGTGCGCCGTTGGCGAAGAGGGCGAGCTGTATGCGCAGGGCGGCAACGTCGCGCAGGGTTACTGGGACAATGCCACCGCCACGGCAGAAACGTTCATCGACGGCTGGCTGAAAACCGGCGATCTGGGCCGCCGCGATGCGGATGGATTTCTCTTCCTGCAAGGGCGGCGGTCGGACATGATCAAGTCCGGCGCCAACCGCATCAGTCCGCTGGAAATCGAGGAAGTGATCAGCGAAATTCCCACCATCGAGGAAGTCGCCGTGGTGGGCCTGCCCGATGAGGTGCTGGGCCAGACCATCGCCGCCTTCGTGGTGATGAAAGAAGGCCAGGCGCTCGACATCAAGGCGATCAAGAAATACTGCCTGGACAATCTGGCGTCCTACAAGATTCCCAAACAGATCCTGAAAGTGGACGTGCTGCCGAAAACCGCGTCCGGAAAAATTCGAAAACATTTGCTGGCTGAACTTATCGAGGACAAATCATGAGCCTGAAAACGGAAATTGCACAACAGATCCTGAGCTTTGACAAGGACGCCGAAGTGGCGAAGATCACCGCCGGCATTCGCGAGATCCTCAGCAAGAAAGTGCACCGCCGCGGGCTGGTGGTGGCCATGTCGGGCGGTATCGACAGCTCCGTGTCCGCCGCGCTGTGTGTGAAGGCCGTGGGCCCGGGCAAGGTATTCGGCCTGCTGCTGCCGGAACAGGATTCCTCCTCCGAAAGCGAACAGAAGGGCCGCATCCTGGCGGAGCACCTGGGCATCCAGTATCTGGTGCACAACATCGCGCCCACACTGGAAGCGATTGGCTGCTACCAATGGCGCGACGAGGCCATCAAGGCCACCTTCCCCGAATACGGCCCCGGCTGGAAAAACAAGATCGTGATTGCCGGCGGTTCCGAAGGCAAGATCAACCACTTCCAGCTGGTGGTGCAATCACCCAAGGGTGAGATTTCGGAGAAACGTCTGGGCCTGAAGGAATACCTGCAGATCGTGGCGGCCACCAACTACAAGCAGCGGATTCGCAAGACCGTGGAATTCTTCCATGCGGACCGCCTCAACTACGCGGTGGTGGGCACGCCCAACCGGGTGGAGTACGACCAGGGTTTCTTCGTGAAAAACGGCGACGGCTCGGCCGATGTGAAGCCGATCGCGCACCTGTACAAAACCCAGGTGTATGCGCTGGCGCGCCATTTGGGCCTGCCGGATATCATCTGCAACGCCATTCCTACCACGGACACCTACAGCATGCCGCAGGGCCAGGACGAGTTTTACTACGCCCTGCCCTACCAGGAAATGGACATTGCGCTCTGGTGCTACAACCACAAGAAACCCGCCGAGGAACTGGCGAAAATCCTGGAGGTTTCCGTGGATCAGGCGCGCTTCGTGTATACCGATATCGAAAACAAGCGCAAGACCACCGCGCCGCTGCACTGGCCGGCCATCCTGATCGAGAAAGTGGAACTGTAATCCGCGCTGGCGTGCGAAGCGGAGACGGTGCCAGACTGTCTCCGCTCGCACGCTGTTTCCAGCAAGGAAAACGTTTTCCGACAGCCCCGCATCCAGCACCGACACCCGCGTCAAAGGCCTAGCACGTGACCCAAGAACAGCGCATCAAGCTTCCCGCCAACCTGGATGAATACCGCGCCACACTGACGCCCGCCGCCATCGCCGAGCTGCAATCGATCAATGCCCGTTTTGACGCCGCGAAGACGGAACTGAAACAGCTGGAGCTGGAAAAAGGTATCTGCTCACGCAAAATCGGCGAGGCCAAAAAGGCCGGCACACCGGCTGATGCATTGCTGGAGCAGATCCGGCAGGTGTCGGAAAAAATCCGTTCCATCAAAAGTGCCCAGGATGAGTTGAACGCAGCGGCCAGCGCGTTGCTGACACCGGCAGCGACGCCGGAAGAAAAAAAACCCGCCGTTTCAGCGCACTTCTGCGCACGCGGTGACGTTGGTGCGACAACCCCAGCGGGCCAGATCGAGGTGGTGGAAGCCGGCAACGAACTGGCTGCCCAGTGGAACGCCTATGTCGACGCCCAGCCCCGCAGCTGCGTGTACCACCGCTTCGAATTCAGGCACATCATCGAGCGCTCATTCGGCCACCGGGTTTTATATCTCGCAGCACTGGACCAGAGTCAGCGCATTTGCGGCATTCTACCCGCCATCCAGATCAACAGTCGCATTTTCGGCAACTACATGGTGTCGGTGCCGTTTTTCAATTACGGCGGCGCTCTGGCCGATGATGACGGGATCGAACAGACACTGATGCAGCACCTGAACGAGCGCGGGGCCACACTGGGCGTTTCCCACATCGAATACCGCGACACCCAGCCCCGCCCTGGCTATGTGCAGAAAACCGAAAAATCCTCGCTGATACTGAAGCTGCCATCGAGCCCCGACACCCTGTGGGACGACATCGGTACCAAGGTGCGCGCGCAGATCAAGAAAGCGCAAGGCAGCGGTCTGACCTTCAAAACCGGCCGGCATGAACTGCTGGATGACTTCTACCATGTGTTTGCCATCAACATGCGCGATCTGGGCACGCCGGTGTACGCGAAGGATTTCTTCAAAAACATTCTGGACGCAGCGACGCTCGACGCCCGGCTGGCCATCGCCTATCTCAACAACAAGCCGGTGTCCTGCGCATTTCTGATTGCCTGGCACGACACCATGGAAATTCCCTGGGCCTCCACCCTGCGCGAGGCGAATGCCTGCAACGCCAACATGTTCCTGTACTGGAACGTGCTGAAGTCCGCCACTGAAAGCGGCATCGGCTTTTTCGATTTCGGCCGCTCCTCCAAAGATGCGGGCACTTTCAAGTTCAAGCTGCAATGGGGCGCGCAACCGCAGCAGCTGTACTGGCATTACTGGCTGAAGGATCAGACCGATTTGCCGGCGCTGAATCCGAACAATCCGAAATACCGCATTGCGATCGCGGTGTGGCAGCGGCTACCGGTGTGGCTGACGCGCCTGATCGGTCCGCACCTTGTGAAAAATCTGCCCTGAGCGAAGGCGAGCCGATGCAGCCTGACCGATCCGCCCATTTCGACTGCTGCATCATTGGCGCCGGCGTGGTGGGTCTGGCGATTGCGCACGAGCTGGCACTGCGCAAACGCTCTGTCGTGATTCTGGAGCAGGAGGATCGTCACGGCACCGGCAGCAGCAGTCGCAACAGTGAAGTGATTCATGCCGGTATTTACTATCCCGCCGCTTCACTGAAAGCGACGTTGTGCGTGGAAGGCCGGGAGCAGTTGTACCGCTTCTGTGAAAGCCGAGGCGTTCGCCACCGCCGCATTGGCAAGCTGATCGTGGCAGGAACGCAGGAGCAGCACGCGGATCTGGAACTGCTGCAGAAGAAAGCCGCCGCCAACGGCGTGACGGATTTGCAATGGATTGAAGCGAAAGCACTCGCGCAACTGGAACCGCACGTCAGCGGCACATCCGCGCTGCTGTCACCGTCCACCGGCATCGTCGACAGCCACGGCCTGATGCTGGCGCTGCTGGCAAGCATCGAGGCCAGCGGCGGCACTCTGAGTCTGAAAACCGAATTCCTGCAGGCGCAGCGACACGGCGATGGCTTCAGCATCCAGGCCAACAGCGTCGGCGAATCCTGCCATTTTCGCTGCGAGCAACTGGTCAATGCTGCCGGTCTGGGTGCGCAGGCCGTGGCCGCACGCATCGACGGACTTGATTCAAACGCCATTCCCCCGCTGCACCTGTGCGCGGGCCGCTATTTCGCACTGTCCGGTGCCGCACCGTTCACACGGCTGATCTATCCGCTGCCAGACGCTGCCATGACCGGGCTGGGCATCCACGCCACCCTGGACCTGCAGGGCCAGGTGCGTTTTGGACCGGACACAGCGTACGTCGCCCAGGAAGACTATCGCGTGACGGACGATCTGCGCGCCGACTTTGCCCGTGCCATTCGCCATTACTTTCCTGCGCTGGATGAATCCCGCCTGATTCCGGCCTATGCTGGAATCAGGCCGAAAATCCAGGGCCCGGGTGAGCCGGCGCAGGATTTCAGGATCGACCAGCCGCTGCCGGGGCTGATCAATCTGTTTGGCATCGAATCGCCGGGACTGACGGCTGCCCTCGCCATCGCGCGGCACGTCGCCGACCGGATGGCATGAATGAACCGCCGCAACCCGAAAGGATCAACGTGAGCGACCGCGCCCCTTCTTACCAGGTGACTATCGGCGCGCCCGACCGCGACGCACTGCCGCGCCTGTGGCAATCGCTGGAAGCACGGGCGACGCCGAATTTCTTTCTGTCCTGGCTGTGGGTGGACGCCTGGCTGACCACCTTCAATCCCGATTTTCGCCTGGTGCAGATCCAGTGCGATTCCGTGCTGGTCGGGCTCGGATTGCTCACCTGCAATGAGGAAATACGCCACCGCATTCTGCGCTCGCGCATGCTGCGTCTGGGAAGAACGGGTAACGCAGTCCAGGATCAGATCTGGATCGAATACAACGGCCTGCTGCTGGACCGGCAACATGAACACAGCGCACCGGCAGCACTGCTGCAACAGTTGCTGCAGCAAGACGACTGGGACGAATTCGAACTGGGCGCCAGCGACGCAGCGGTGTTGCAGCGCTATGCCCATCCGGATTGCACCGCCATCATCCGGTGGTCGGCACCGGCCTATGGTGTGAATCTGGCCGCATTGCGGGCAGCCAACACGGATTACCTCGCCAGCCTGTCCCGCAACACGCGTTACCAGATCAATCGCTGCCGCAAGCTGTACGCAGCCGATGCCACACTGACATTCAGCACGCACACCACACCGGATGCCATCCTGAACCTGTGGCCGCAGCTGGCAGACCTGCACCGGGCGCGCTGGGGCAACGCACCCGGACAGAGCGGCTTTGCCAATCCGGATTTCGTGCGCTTCCATCAACACCTGATCAGGCATGGCGGCGCGGACGACAGGGTGGAACTCTGCACTCTGCACCGCAACGACGAACTGCTGGGCTGTCTGTACAATTTTCTGTATAAGGGCCGCGTGTATTTTTATCTGAGCGGGCTGCGCGCCGAAACCGATCCACATCTGAAGCCGGGCCTGTTGCTGCATGCCATGGCGATCCAGCACTATCTGGAGCGGCATTATGACTATTACGATTTCATGGGCGGCGAGGCACGCTACAAGCAGTCGCTGGGCAACCAGCATTGCGAACTGCAGCTGGTCAGCTTCCAGCGCCCCCGGCTCAAGCTGAAACTGGAACAGCTGGCCCGCCGCATCAAACATCTGACACCGGACAAGCAGTCAACCGATGACCATCCGCAATAGCGAAACCCAGGATCAGGCACTGGAAAGCCCTACGCTGCGCACATTCGTATTTGCAGTGACGGTCTGGCTGCTGGCCTGGCTGCTCGTTTTCCATGACGCCCTGCTGTCGGCCGCCAGCGTCTGGCTGATCAACGACACCTTCAATCACTGCTTTTTCGTGCTGCCGGTGGTGCTGTACGCCATCTGGCAACAGCGCGGTGCCGTGCTGGCGCAAGCGCCGCGCTATTCCGCACTGGGTGGGCTGCTGGTGCTGGGCGCGCTGCTGGTCCTGGCCCTGGGGCAGGCCGCTTTCATCGACGTGCTGCAACACCTGGCCGTGTTCGGCCTGCTGCCGGCAATGGTGCTGTTTCTGCTGGGCTGGAAGGTGGTGCGCGTCATCTGGTTTCCCCTGCTGTTCGTGCTGTTCAGTGTGCCG
>JBMOPR010000754.1:0-6325 GCA_049323075.1 Pseudomonadota bacterium | reverse complement strand
GCTGACACCCGAGCGCTTGGCTGCTTCCAGCAGCAACAGAACCTGAGTGATGGGAATTATGTTTCCAGTCACACTCCACGCCTTTTACATTGGATTTCAATATGTTATGCAGGCTCGACAGAAACCTGGATGTTCATTACGATGGAAACTGTACGTTCCGCGCGCAACGGAGTAAATCGCTTGTAACTCTACTGCCTTCGTCCCGGAACTTCCATACGCCCTGTCGTTTTATTTCATTAAAAATGGCACATTACGTCATTGTTGGTGGTAATGGCGGCACTAATAATGAACACCAATCAGTCACTCCGGCAAGTTTGTTGCCGGAACCGTTACTAAAACAATTCGATCGCACGCCGAATGATGTCGCCATTTCATTTGGTTTCTACGGAGTAGCAAAATGAGTTTCGTCGCCCGCACCATTTTTGAAGAAGAGCACCTGGTATTCCGTGACAACTTCCGTCGCTTCTGCGAAGAGGAAGTGGCTCCCCACGGCGAGAAATGGATCGAGCAAGGCATTGTCGATCGCGAGATCTGGAAACTGGCTGGTGATAACGGCTTTCTCGCGCCCTTCGTCGACGAGGAATTCGGCGGTCTGGGCCTCAAGGATTTTCGTTTTTCCCAGATCATGATCGAGGAACTGTCCCGCATCGGTGAAAGCGGCTTTGCACTGAGCCTGCACAACGACGTGATCGCTCCCTACCTGGAGTCCTACGGCACTGAAGAGCAGAAGCAGCGCTGGCTGCCGGGCGTTTGCAGCGGCGACACCATCCTCGCCATTGCCATGACCGAACCCGGCACCGGCAGCGACCTGCAGGCAATCAAGACCAAGCTGGAAGACAAGGGTGACCATTACCTGCTGAACGGCGCCAAGACCTTCATCTCCAACGGCATCCTGTCTGACCTGGTGATCGTGGCAGCGAAGGCAGACCAGGGCGTAACCCTGGTTGTCGTCGAGCGCGGCATGGAAGGTTTCAAGCGCGGTCGCAACCTGAAAAAAATGGGCATGAAGTCCCAGGATACCGCCGAGCTGTTCTTCGAAAACGTGATCGTTCCGAAAAACAACGTACTGGGCCAACCGGGCCAGGGCTTCATCTACCTGATGCAGAAACTGGCACAGGAACGCCTGGTATGCGCCATCGGCGCTATCGCCGGCAGCGTGTTCGCGTTCGAGGAAACGCTTAAATACGTGAAGGAACGCACCGCGTTCGGCAAGCCCATTGGCAAGTTCCAGAACACCCGTTTCCGCATGGCGGAAATGAAAACCGAAATCACCATCGGCCAGATGTTCCTTGACACGCTGATAATGAAGCACCTCGAAGGCAAGGTAACGCCGGACGAAGCAGCCATGTCGAAATGGTGGTGTACTGATCTGCTCAACCGCGTGGTGGACCAGGGCGTGCAATTCCACGGTGGCTACGGCTACATGATGGAATACCCGATCGCCCGCGCCTATGTTGACGCCAGAATAACTCCGATCTTTGCGGGCACCAATGAAATCATGAAAGAGATCATTGGCCGCGGGCTGGGGCTATAGAGGGAGACTGTTTTTGACAGTCAAAAAAAGAAATAGGCGGTTACTGGACCGCCTTTTCTTTTTGTAAAACTACCTGCAACAAGAACACCGGTCCTACAACAAGAACACTGGAGATCTCACATGTCGCAAATCCGTTTTGATGATCGCGTGGTTATCGTAACAGGCGCCGGCAACGGTCTGGGCAAGAGCCATGCACTGGAATTTGGCCGCCGCGGCGCCAAGGTTGTGGTCAACGATCTGGGCGGCAGCGCCTTCGGCGAAGGCGCCAGCAAGAATGCCGCTGATCTGGTGGTGGAAGAAATCATCGCTGCCGGCGGTGAAGCCGTCGCCAACTACGATTCTGTCACTGACGGCGAGAAGATTGTGCAGAGCGCAATGGACAACTTCGGCCGCATCGACGTGGTGGTGAACAACGCCGGGATCCTGCGCGACAAAAGCTTCAACAAGATGACGGAAGCCGACTGGGATCTGGTGTATCAGGTACACGTAAAAGGTGCGTTCAAGGTCAGCCATGCCGCCTGGCCCTACATGAAGGAAGCCAACTATGGCCGCCTGATTTTCACTGCCTCCGCTGCCGGTATCTACGGTAACTTCGGCCAGGCCAACTACAGCATGGCGAAACTGGGCCTGCACGGCCTGAGCCAGACTCTGGCGCTGGAAGGCAAGAAATCCAACATCCTGTCCAACACCATTGCGCCGATTGCCGGCTCGCGCCTGACTGAAACCATTCTGCCCCCTCCCCTGATCGAACAGCTGAAGCCGGAATATGTCACGCCGCTGGTAGTCAGGCTGTGCGACGAAAACAGCGCATTCACCGGCGGTCTGTATGAAGTGGGCGCAGGCTGGATCGGCGCACTGCGCTGGGAACGCACCAAGGGCGTCGGCTTCAAGCTGGGCGAAGGCTTCAGCGCGGAAGACGTGGCAGCCCAGTGGGACAAGATCACCGATTTCACCAATGTGGATCACCCGCGCAATGGCCAGGAAGCAATGATGGCCATGATGCAGAATCTGGCGAACCGTTGAGGACACCACCATGACACAGCGCGTAAACGTAATCGGCGTCGGCATGACCAAGTTCTTCAAGCCCGGCGATCCGAATGGAAAAGATTATCCGCAAATGGGTGCCGACGCCGTGCGGCTGGCACTGCAGGACGCGGGCGTGGACTACAGTGAAATCCAGCAGGCCTGGACCGGCTACGTCTACGGTGACAGCTGCAGCGGCCATCGCGCCATCTATGAAGTGGGCCAGACCGGCATTCCCATTTTCAACGTCAACAGCAACTGCTCCACCGGTTCCAGCGCACTGTTCGCGGCCCGGCAGGCAGTGGAATCCGGCGCAGTGGACGTCGCACTGGTGCTGGGCTTTGAAAAAATGGAAAAAGGCGCACTGGGTTCCAAATACGGCGACCGCGCCAATTCGATCGAACTGCACGGTACCACCATGCTGCGGCTGCAGGAATTCAAGCCCGCTCCGCCCGCAGCGCAGATGTTTGGTGGCGCCGGCGCCGAGTACCAGAAAAAATACGGCATCAAGGATGAAATCTTTGGCCGCATCGCGGTGAAGGCGCGCAAGCACGCCAACGTCAACCCGTTCGCGATTTTCAGCGATCTGGTGACGCTGGAAGAAGTGATGCAGTCGCCGCACCAGTACGGTCCGCTCACCCGCCTGCAATGCTGTCCGCCCACCTGTGGCGCAGCGGCGGCAGTGCTGTGTTCCGATGCATTCGCGAAGAAAAAGGGCATCAAGAATCCGGTCTACATCGCCGCCCAGGACATGCAGACCGACCTGCCCGACAGCTTCGCCGACAGCATGATGGACATGGTGGGTTACGGCATGGCCAAGCGCGCCGCTGCCAAGGTGTATGAGCGTGCCGGTATTGGCGCCAGCGAAGTCAATGTGGTGGAACTGCACGACTGCTTCACCGCCAACGAGCTGATCACCTATGAATCCCTCGGCCTGACACCGGAAGGCACGGCGGAAAAATTCATTCTGGACGGCGACAACACCTACGGCGGCAAGGTAGTGGTGAATCCGTCGGGCGGCCTGCTGTCGAAAGGGCATCCGCTGGGCGCAACCGGACTGGCGCAGTGCACCGAGCTGGTGTGGCAGCTGCGCGGCACGGCCGACAAGCGTCAGGTGGAAGGTGCCCACGTCGCGCTGCAGCACAACATCGGTATCGGTGGTGCCTGCGTAGTGACGATGTACCGGAAGGACTGATAACGGAAAGACTGCTAGCGGAAAAAACAGAAAAGGGTGGAAGCGCAGGCATCCACCCTTTTCTTATGGTAGCGGATTTCTACAGAAACGAGGTCGACGCACGATACCGCGCCAGCTGCCGGCAGATCGCCACCAGCTTGCCTTCCGAATCCCAGATCTCACCATCTTCTTCCATCAGGCCATTGATCAGATAGCGCGTCAGAAAACGCCCCAGCAATTCCCCAGGCGCCGGCTTCGCCCGCACGTGCAGCGTCAGCTCCAGCGTCGGCACCCAGCCCATCGGCCCGAATTTCGCAAATACCGTGGGCGGCACACAGTCGGCAAAAAACGGCAGCGACAGCACGTCCGGCTCGGTACCGTCGCGAAACCGGTAACGGATCAGATGCTCCGGCTTGCCGGAGAAATCCGCCTTCATCCAGCGCGCCTTGTCCGGATCGAACAGCATTTCCACCCGGTCATGAATCGCCAGAAAACGCGGGCTTTTCAGAAACGCCTGCGGATTTTCAGGCACCGGCTTCGGTTCCAGCATCCAGGATTCGCCCTCGGTCCTGTCCAGATCGCCGAAGGTCGCGGTGAAACGTGCACGCTCAATACCTTCCTGCACAAACCGGAGCGCGCCGGTGGACACGGTTTTGCCCAGCCGGATCTGCTCGAACTGCAGATCCGCCGGACCATTCAGCGCCCTGTCGACGAAATGCCCGGTGATGGTGAGCGGATCATCATGATGCAGCGCTTCCCGCAGGGTGCGCGCCGCAATCGCCATCAGATAGCCGCCGTTGGGCACCGTGCCCACATTCCAGCGCTCCGACACCTGGCCACGCCACAGGTTATCGCTGATTTTTTCGATGGAAGTATCTTGCCAGAACTCGCTCACCCCTTACACCTCATGTCGCAACATCGATCACAGAGACGAAAAATATTACTTCCGTTCGCATTCTTTTACGCGCCTGCCCGGGTTGACTATAACGCAACCATTGTGGCAGAGTTGTCCATTGTAAAGATCTTGGCCCCCTCAGTTACATTTGGCAGGACAGGAATAAGCGAGACACTCTTTCCAAAAATCAAAGTCATTTGCTCAATACCTATATTGTTCATTATACGGTCGAGCGAGCGAATGATAACAAGAAAGAAGCGGAAACCCGCCTTTGCACACTTTCGCCACTTCTCAACGTATCACTTGCTACTGATAAATGAAATTTCTCGTTTATTCCCAAATCAACAAATCCGATGTCGGCGCCAAGCTGGGAAGGCCTGAGTACAGTTACTATTTTGTGCTTGAGCCGTTCTTGCCGGTGTTGGCGAAGCTCGGCGAAGTAATCGTCGTCCATCACCCCGAAACGGAAGTGGACGCCCTGTTCGATGAATTTACTCAAGCAGGTGAACGCTGCATTTTTATTTGTTTTTCCCCGCCAAACAAATCGATCATTGGCCTGCGTTGCCCGACTGTCACGGTTTTTGCTTGGGAATTCGATCGTCTTCCCGATGAAGTGTGGGATGATGATCCCCGCAATGATTGGTCCTACGTGCTGCGCCAGCAAGAGCGGGCCATCACGCTGTCCAGCGATTCCGCCCGCGTCGTTCGAGACGCACTGGGTGATACATTCGACGTCATGGCCATTCCGGTTCCTGTATATGATCGATTTGCACCAATGCTTGGTGATCGGTCAGCGCGCAGCCCTACCCTTGCTATGCGGCGCTTCACCTTTGCTGGCGCAGCCTTTGACAGTGGCTATTACGAAATAACGATCGACAGCTTCTCCAATAACACGCCGGCAAACCGCTTCGGATTGCCGTTATGGAATGGTCAGACAATAGAACTCGATTTTAGTATTGGCCATGCTGGCGTGGGGTCGCTGGGCGGGTTTTACGAGGCTGAACCCTGGGGAACCTGGTCCAAGCTCGGGCAGCCCTGGCTGGTCATGCCCGTTTTATTGCACGGCAAATTCAGTCTGCGTTTTGATGCGGTCAGCTACGGGCGCAATGTCGGCAGATCGATTCAGGTCATGGTGGGCAATGAACGACAATCCCTGTTGCTGGACAACGACACGTCATCGCGCGAACTGGTCTTCAATGTCGCGGAACCGCAAGCGCTGATCCACTTGGCAGGACTGGATGTCAGTGCTATCCCGGGCGCCGCCGATCCAAGAACGATGGGGATCGGAATGCGGTCGCTGCGCATCGAGTCAATCGATATGGCCGGCGCATCACATTCGAGCACACCAGCATCCGCACTGACACTGGAGCTGAAGGGCGTGGTTTATACCAGCGTGCTGAATCCGGGCGATGATCGCAAAAACTGGATCGACATGCTGAAGGCGTTCTGCTGGGCTTTCCGCGACACCGAAGGCGCCACGCTGGTGCTCAAAATGACGCATCATTCGCTAGGCGCGTTCCTCGGCGTTTTCCACTATCACATGCTGCGTATCGGTCCGGTAAAATGCCGGGTCGTGTTGTTGCATGGATACCTGGATAGCGAACAGTTTCAGCAACTGATCGATGTCTCCACCTACTACGTTAATACGTCGCGCTGCGAAGGTCTCTGTCTGCCACTAATGGAGTTCATGAGTAGCGGA
>JBMOPR010000753.1:0-6354 GCA_049323075.1 Pseudomonadota bacterium | reverse complement strand
TTGGCTAATCCGTATGGGCCGGGTGGCCGGCGCCGGGCCGGATGATGTCGTGCTCCCGCTCGCCGAAATAGTGCACCAGCAGTTCTGTCTGCTGCTCGCGGCTGCGGCGGGTGTAGTCTTCAAGAGCCTGGCCGCCGCGCAACTGGCAATAGAACAGCTTGATGAAGCGGAAGGGGGCCGTCGCCGCCGGGTACCAGGGCAGGATGGTCATGGGCAGGCCCAGTCGCCGGCGCTGGATGGGGCCCAGTATCAGCGATGAGTTGCTAAGGTGCATCTGGTAGAGGAACCAGTGCCGGAACCGGGCGCGGCGGGGGTGCTGCTCCAGGCCGGGCAGGTGGCGGCTGAGAGGTTCATCGCGCAGGGCCTGCCCCAGCTGGCGGATCTTGTCATCTGGCAGGCGATGAGTCATGAAGGTGTGGAGCAGTTTGCGCAGTCCATCGAATTCGGACAGCGCCAGCCATTGCTCATCCACGCCCATCAGCCAGCCGATATAGCGCCACAGATGCATGACAGCCGCGCCTTGCCGGGGCCAGATGGGCAGCCCGAACATGCGCGCGCCCATCAGGGTGGCCGGCCCGAACGCCAGGTAGGTGGCCAGCATATCCACCTGGTTGATCGGAACGCCCCATTTTTCCGGTTCCCAGTCTGCCTTGTTTTGCAGGTGACGCCGGACCAGCGCATGCACCAGCCGCACCCGCAGGGTGGTGATGAAGCCGGGCCCGAAACGCTCCATGCCGTGGGGTTCGGTGACATCGTTCAGCCATTTGCCCGTCTCGCCCAGTCGCAGGGCCGTGTCTTTGCTCAGGGCGCCGGTGGCCGCCAGGGTCTGGTTCATGCTGTTGAAATAGGCGTACCCGCCCATCAGGGCCATGTCCCGCAACACGTAAAAGCTCACCGTGCCGGTCAGGTGTGCGACCTTTACGCCCTTTTCCAGCCGTGTCCGGTTCAGCCACGGCGGTGCCTGGTCCACGATCGCGAAGAATTCCCGCAGTACCTGGGGCGGATCGGTCAGGGAATCGATGCCGTGCTGCAGTGCCTGGTCGAACAGCGGTTTGCTGTGACGGGGCCCCACTTCGAACATCCAGTCCACCACCTTGTCCATGGCGGGTCGCCCTGCCAGAGGGCGCGCTCCATGCGCTGCCATTCTTCCTGGCTGGGCGCCAGCGGCTTGCCGAAAAACGGCTTGGCGATGAAGTCCGGCAGCCATTTCCGCCCGGCGATGGACCAGGGCAGGAAGCGTTTGGGCGCCGCCGGGTATGCCGGCGCTTGTGTGGGGTTCGACTGCCCGGATGAGTCCAGGGTAGGGGTGGCAACTGCAGGGTTGGACATTGCGGTGGATTCGCTCTTGCAAAACGGACAGGTCGATCCTAATTTATTACGAGTATTTGCTCGCATTCAACTCGCTTTTTGGATTTTGACCTGACCGGAGTCAGTCGTGAGAAAGGTACCCCGACAGAAACGATCCCGCGCGATGGTGGCCCGTCTGCTGGATGCCACCGCCATCACGCTGGCAGAGCGCGGGCTGGATGGTACCACCACCAACCATATTGCGGAGCAGGCCGGGGTCAGCATCGGTTCCCTGTACCAGTATTTTCCCGACAAGGACGCCCTGGTGGAGGCGTTGCTGGAGCGTATGGGCAATGACATCAGCCAGAACTTCCGCGCGCGGGCGGCGGCGGTGGACTTCAACCAGCTGCGGTTGCGGAGCATCGCGTCTTTTTCTATCGCGTACGGCATGAACCTGATCAAGACCGATCCGCTGATCCGGGAGGTGACCCGCAACTGGAACCGGGTGCCGATCAATAAACTGCTCGATCCGCTGGAGCGTTTTTTTCTGGCAATGGCACTGCCGTATTTCGTCAATCACTATCGCGATTATCCGGTACAGAATCTGGAGGCGAAGCTGTATGTTCTGATCAACTCCACGCTGTTCACGACGATCCGGTTTCTGGTGCAGGAAAATACGCTGCTGCCGGAAGCCGTGCTGATCCGGACGCTGACGGACATGATTGTGGCGCTGCTGGAACTGCCGGCGGTGCAGCCGGATATAGTTTGATATGTATCAAGAATGGGGTAATGTTCAAAGCCTATGCTGGCTGTTCGTCAAAAGCGCGCAATGCGTTTTTTGCCAAGGATTCCCGCCAAGGCTGCCCTTCAAGGAGAGCTTCAATGTCCGCCCCCACCACGGCTCCATCCACTCATTCCCGCACCGCACTTGATACCCAGTCCACGCCGCTGGGTGCTGACGAACTGCGCCGTCTGCATGGCTGGTGGCGCGCGTGCAATTATCTTGCAGTGGGCATGATCTATCTGCGCGACAATCCGTTACTGCGGGAACCGCTCACGGTCGAGCACATCAAGCATCGTCTGCTGGGGCACTGGGGCGCCAGCCCGGCGCTGTCGTTCGTGTGGACGCACCTGAACCGGGTGATCCGGCGCGACAATCTCAACGTAATTTTTGTTGCCGGTCCCGGCCACGGTGCACCGGGTGTGCTGGGTCCGGTCTATCTGGAAGGCACCTATTCCGAAATCTATCCGGACAAGAGCGAAGACGAGGAAGGCCTGCAGAAATTCTTCAAACAGTTTTCTTTTCCCGGCCATATTGGCAGTCATGTGACGCCGGAAACGCCGGGATCGATTCATGAAGGCGGCGAGCTGGGTTACAGCCTGTCCCACGCGTATGGCGCAGCGCTGGACAATCCGGATCTGATCGTGGCCTGCGTGGTGGGGGATGGCGAAGCGGAAACCGGGCCGCTGGCCACTGCCTGGCATTCCAACAAGTTTCTGAATCCGGTGCGCGATGGCGCGGTGTTGCCGATTCTGAATCTGAATGGCTACAAGATTGCGAATCCCACGATTCTGTCGCGCATCAGCCACGAGGAGCTGGAGGCGTTGTTCATCGGCTACGGCTACACACCCTATTTCGTGGAAGGTGACGATCCGGACATCATGCATCAGAAAATGGCGGCGACGCTGGACGAAATCGCCGCCAGCATTCGCAGCATCCAGCAACGGGCGCGGGAAACCGGTGTGGCCGAGCGGGTGCGCTGGCCGATGATCGTGCTGCGTTCGCCCAAGGGCTGGACCGGGCCGAAGGAAATCAAGGGCCACAAGGCGGAAGGGTCGTGGCGCTCGCATCAGGTGCCGTTCGCGGATGTGCGCGAGAATCCTGAAAGCCTGAAAGTGCTGGAAACCTGGCTGCGCAGCTACAAACCGCAGGAATTGTTCGATGCCGATGGCCGCCTGCTGGATGAATACCGCGAACTGGCGCCGAAAGGCACCCGTCGCATGAGCGCCAGTCTGCATGCCAATGGCGGCCTGCTGCGGCGCGATCTGAAACTGCCGGATTTTCGCGATTACGCGGTGTCGGTACCCGTGGCCGGTGCGGTGCGCTATGAAAATACCCGTCCCTTGGGAGAATTCCTGCGCGACGTGATGCGCAACAACCTGACCAGCTTCCGCGTGTTCGGGCCGGACGAAACCGCGTCCAACCGTTTGCAGGCGTTGTACGAAGTGTCGAAGAAAACCTGGATGGCGGATCTGCTGCCGGAAGATGCCGACGACGGCGAGCTGTCGCGCGATGGCCGGGTAATGGAGATGCTGTCTGAGCACACTCTGCTGGGCTGGTTCGAAGGTTATCTACTGACGGGGCGACATGGATTTTTCCACACCTATGAAGCGTTTGCGCATGTGGTGGATTCCATGTTCAACCAGCACGCCAAGTGGCTCGATATTTCGAAAAATCATGTGCCCTGGCGCGCGGCGGTGGCGTCGCAGAATATTTTGTTGTCGTCCACTGTGTGGCGGCAGGATCACAACGGCTTTTCCCACCAGGACCCGGGCTTCATCGATGTGGTGACCAACAAGAGTCCGTCGGTAACGCGGATCTATCTGCCGCCGGACGCGAATACATTGCTGGTTACCGCTGATCAGTGTCTGCGTTCCACCGACTGCATCAACGTGATCGTGTCGGATAAACAGAAGCACATGCAGTTCACCACCATTGACGAGGCCGTGGTGCATTGTGCCAAGGGTATCGGCATCTGGCGTCGTGCCAGCAATGATGAAGGCGTGGAACCGGATGTGGTGCTGGCCGCCTGCGGCGATGTGCCGACACTGGAAGCGCTGGCGGCGGTGGCGATTTTGCGGGAGCGGCTGCCGGATCTGAAACTGCGCTTCGTCAACGTGGTGGATCTGTTCAGGCTGCAGCCGGAAACCGAGCATCCCCATGGTCTCACCGGGCGCGAATTCGACAGCCTGTTCACCACCGACAAGCCGATCATTTTCAATTTCCACGGCTATCCCTGGCTGATTCACAAGCTGGCGTATCGCCGCACCAATCACGCCAATCTGCACGTGCGAGGCTATAAGGAACGCGGCAATATCAACACACCGCTGGAGCTGGCGATCCTGAACCAGATCGACCGCTTCAATCTGGTGATCGACGTGATCGATCGGGTGCCGGGTCTGGCGGCGCGGGCGGCGCATCTGAAGGAAGAAATGAAGAATGCCATCATCGACAACCTGAACTATGCGCACACGCATGGTACGGATCGTGAAGATATCAGCAACTGGGTGTGGCCGTATTGAGAAAGGGAGAAGTACATGGCGAAGCGGCATATTTATCTGATCCGTCACGGTGAAACCGAGTGGAGTCTGAACGGGCGCCATACCGGCAGCACCGATATTCCGCTCACCGACAATGGCCGCGCGGTGGCGCTGGGGCTGGCACCGGTGCTGGCGAAAGTGCAGGAGACGTCGCCGTTCGATCTGGTGCTGTCCAGTCCGTTGCAGCGGGCGCGCGAAACCTGCGAGCTGGCAGGGCTGGGCGCGCAGGCGCAGGTAGATCCGGATCTGGTGGAATGGAATTACGGTGATTATGAAGGGCTGACCCCACAGCAGATTCGCGCCGGCCATTCCGACTGGCTGCTGTTTCGCGATGGCTGCCCCAATGGAGAAACGCCGGAACATGTGGGCGCGCGGGCGGACTGGGTGATTTCCCGCGCCCGCGCCTGCAAAGGGCATGTTGCGATTTTCGCCCATGGCCATTTTCTGCGGGTTTTGGGCGCGCGCTGGATCGGCCTGCAGGCCAGCGGCGGCGCCCATTTCCTGCTCGACACTGCCACGCTGTGCGTGCTGAGCGAATACCACGGCAATGCCGCGATCCTGCACTGGAACGCACCGATTGCCACCTGACGCGCAGCATCGAATTTACCACAAGGAAAACGCATTCCATGTCCACGCAAGACAATCCCACTTCTACACCCGCCACTGTCAGCCTTGCCGATGAAGATGCGGTGCGACGCCTGCTCACCGATACCCTGTTCGGCCTGTGGGCCACCGTGAACAACCTGTCGCGCCTGCGGCCGTCGAAGCGGGATCGTTACCGCGTGTCGGTGTTCGGTTCGGCGCGCCCACAACCGGAGCACTGGGTGTATCAGGAAGTGAAAAAACTCAGTGCTGCATTGGGCGCATTGGGTTGCGACATCGTCACCGGTGGCGGACCTGGTTTGATGCAGGCAGCCAATGAAGGCGCGCAGGAAGCCGGCAAGGATCACGATGTGAAAAATTTTGGCATTCGCGTGGAGCTGCCGTTCGAGCAGAGCGTGAATCCGTTCGTGGAGCAGGCGTTCGAACACCAGACTTTTTTCACCCGCCTGCACCAGTTCGTACTGATGTCCGATGCGTTCATTGTGGTGCCCGGCGGTATTGGCACGGTGCTGGAGTCCATGATGATCTGGCAATTGCTGCAGGTGCGGCAGCTGCACGACACGCCGCTGATTTTTGTCGGCCCCATGTGGCGCGGTCTGGTGGAATGGGCCAGTGCGCAGATGCTGCGGCCGGGGTTTGAACTGGCCAGCCCCGACGATATGAAAATCCCCCGCTGTGTAGATACGGCGGAGGAGGCCATCGCCATCGTCCGCGAGCATCAGGCCCGCTGGAAAGCGGTGCAGGCTGCAAAGGGCTGAGCCGGATGTTCGTGCCGGCATTTTCACGACGGATCGGGTAGCGGGAAGCAGTCCGATACCGAACCAACGAATGAGCGCAATCAGGGAGAACACCATGGCAACACGGAAGAACAGTGTGAAAGCCCAGCCGGAACCGGTGCGCACTGGTCTGTCGGCGGAGGCGCTGGCACAGGCGGTGCTCGACAATCTGTCGTTCGTGCTGGGGCGCTCGCCAGCGCTGGCCACGCCCCATGACTGGTATGAGGCGCTGGCATACAGTGTGCGCGATCGTCTGCTGGAGCGCTGGTTGCAGTCGGTGCAGACCTGGGGGCGCCGGGAAGTGAAAGTGGCCTGTTATCTGTCGGCGGAGTTTCTGATCGGCCCGCAGCTGGGCAACAGCCTGCTG
>JBMOPR010000752.1:4056-6371 GCA_049323075.1 Pseudomonadota bacterium | reverse complement strand
GATCTGCCGGCAATGGGCATGGCAGGCATGCGCATGGGCCGCAATATCCAGCCGGATTACAGCTGGCAGGACACTGATAATCTGCTCAACCCCAATCCGCGCGATGTCAGCAAAGAGCTGCTGACCCGTACCGACGGCATCCGTGAAGTACCGTTCCTGAACTACCTGGCGGCTTCATGGATCCAGTTCATGATTCACGACTGGTTTGAGCATGGCAACCGCGATCACAGCAATCCGATCGCCGTGCCGGTGGATGGCGACGACACCCACAACAGCGGCGATGGCACCATGCCGATCGGCCGCACTCCGGCTGATCCCACCAAGAACCCCAGCGATGGCCGCCCCGCCACCTTCCTGAACGAAAACACTGCATGGTGGGATGGCTCGCAGATTTACGGCAGCAGCCAGGCGCAACAGAACAAGCTGCGCACGTTCCAGGATGGCAAGATGATCCTGGTGAACGGTCGCCTGCCGATGGACGCACAGTCGGGTCTGCCGATCACCGGCTTCAACAAGAACTGGTGGGTGGGTCTGGAACTGATGCACACGCTGTTCGTGAAGGAACACAACGCCATCGCCGACATGCTGAAGCAGAACTATCCGAACTGGACCGACGAGCGCCTGTTCCAGACCGCTCGCCTGATCAACTCTGCCGAAATGGCCAAGATCCACACTGTGGACTGGACCCCGGCGATCCTGAAAAACTTTACCCTGCGTGAAGCCATGTTCGCCAACTGGCGCGGCATCCTGCCGATGTGGGTACCGCGGCTGGGCGATCCCGCCACTGACGGCATTATGGGTGGCGAAAAGGATCTGGCCAACGTTCCGTTCAGCCTGACCGAGGAATTCACCGCTGTTTACCGCATGCACCCGCTGCTGCGCGACAGCCTGGAAGTACGCAACTACGCCAATGACGCCGTAATCGGCAACAGCCTGCTGCAGGCCCATTCCTTTGCCGGCGCTGCGCAGCTGACCAGCCAGCATGGCCTGACCAACCTGTTCTACTCCTTCGGCCGCACACATCCGGGTCTGCTGGAACTGAACAACTACCCGCAGATGCTGCAGAACTTCACCCGCGAACCGGGTGTGGCGATGACAGACCTGGGCGCGGTGGACATCCTGCGTGACCGTGAGCGTGGCATCCCGCGCTACAACGAATTCCGTCGCCAGATCGGCCTGAACCCGATCAAGGATTTCACCGATATCACGCCCAATACTGCAATGGCAGAGAAGCTGCGCCAGATCTACAACAACGATATCGAAGCCATCGACGTGATGATCGGTTCCTATGCGGAAGGCTACCGTCCGCCTGGTTACGGCTTCGGTGAAACCTCGTTCCAGATCTTCATCGCAATGGCGTCACGCCGTCTGCTGGCAGACCGCTTCTTTACCGACGACTACCGCCCTGAAATCTACACCCAGCAAGGTCTGGACTGGATCGACAACGTCACGTTCACCCGGGTGCTGGTTCGCCACATGCCGGAACTGTCGACCCGTCTGGCCAAGGTGGAAAACGGCTTCTTCCCCTGGGATGAAGAAAACGAGTGGTTTGAGCTGAAAGTTCGCAAGTAAGCCCGTCAGGCTCCACCCAGAAAAAAAGCCCCGTGTTGCACACGGGGCTTTTTTTTTGCTCCAGGGAAGTCGCTGGCGGCCTGCAGGTTCAGTTCTGCATCGGCTGCGCGCTGCTGCGCAGTTTCAGCGCCTCTTCCAGCAACTGCGCATTGCCCATGCGCCGCAGCACTTCCAGCTGATCGTCAAAGGCTTTCCAGTCATTCATGGCAGCATAGACCTGCATCAGATACAGGCGCAGATCGGTACGAGCAGGACGCTTGGAAATTTCAGTCAGAATCACGTTCTGGGCCTTTTGATACTGGCTGTACAGCATGTACAGATCGATCATCTGCTTGAGTTCATCGCGGCTGACGCCCTGATCCGGGTTTCCCATTGCTGTCGCAGGCGGCGCCACCGGCTGCTCGGCATGACCAGCCTTTTCGCGAATCTGCTCCAACGCCTTGCGCACCTGGTCGGGGGAATCGGTGCGGCTGCGGTCGCGGCGGGAACCGAACACCAGTTCATACAGCTCTCCGTCTTTCAGCACTTCCGACTGCCGGATCTTGTGCACCCGCTGCGAGCGCATTCCCAGCAACACCACCAGCAGGCCCAGCGGCAGCATCGCCAGCAGATACCAGAGATTGGGCCCGGAGCGGGATACCAGCAGATTGGACGCGGCCGGTTCCGATTGCAGCAGGTCCTGCGCGTTCAAGGTGGCCGTCTCCAGGCGGGGTGGCGCGGGCTTGCGCGGTGCCAGCAGGGTA
>JBMOPR010000752.1:0-4046 GCA_049323075.1 Pseudomonadota bacterium | reverse complement strand
CTGCGGCCGGAGTGGACGGTGTGGAAACGACACCGGCCGACGGAGTCTCGGCCGCGGGCTCCAGTCCGCGCTGACGCATTTCTGCCTGCTGCAGTGCCTGGCTGACCGCAATGCGCTGCTCCAGCACCTGCACCATGTCCTGTTTGACCTGCGCCTGGAACTGGCGCAACTCGGCTTTCTCGCGCTCCAGCTGGGCCAGCGCGGCGCGGATTTCCTCCAGCGTTTCCGGTACTGCGGCCTGACCGGCCTGCTGTGCCGACGTCAGTTCGGCCTGGATGTCGATCGTCTGGTCCCTGGGCGCGACGTTAACGGGGGCGGGGGTCACGGGCGCCCGGGTGGTGGACGGAGCTGTCTCGACGCCCGCGTGCGCGGTTTTCACAGGCTGAGCATCCGCAACAGCGGCTGCATCTGCCGGGAGGTACAGCGTCACACCTTGCCGCAACCGGGCCGGATCACCGTCGATGAAAGCGCGGGGATTGGCCGCCAGCAGCTGGTCCATCAGGGCCGGAATGGAGGTGCCCGAACCGCGCTGCAGGCGCCGGGCGATCTTCCAGAGAGAGTCACCGGATTGCACCACATAGGGATGGGCGCCCTCGGCGCGGGACGGCGCCAGCACGGGCTGCCGTGTTGACTCTGCGGCGCGGGCTGCCGCTGGACGGCGAGCAGGCGGTTGTTGTGCCAGGGCAATGGCCGCGGTTTCCAGCGGACGGTCTGCCGGCGCCGTCTTTTGCCAGCGGGCGGCGTACGCGGGCGGGTCCACCAGCAGGCTGTATCGGCGATAGGCTGTCCCCTGGGGCCAGCTCAGTTCCACCACGATGTCGAGGAAGGGTTCCTGCACCCTGCCCTTGCTGTTGGCCTGCACCCGAATGCCACCGGGCGACGGCTGTACCGTGAAATCGATTTGATTGTGAAAGGCTTCGAAGCGGGCGCCAAAGCGTTCATACACCTCGGGGCGGGCAATCCGGACCCGGATGTCGTCCTGATCGAACTGACCCGGAGCCACGATCCGCAGATCCGCCTGGAGCGGGTTCCCCAGATAGGATTGCAGTTCCAGCTCGCCAAGCCCCATACCATGTACCAGGCCTGCCTGAGCCAGAGCACCCGCCAACACCAGATAACGCAACTTCATCGAACGCCTCAATTCCACCTGCAGCGGACTACGATAGGAATGTGTTAACTGTAGCTCACTTTTTAATCGATTCTATTGACCCAGGCCTTTTTTAGCAGTCGCCATTCAGCCCATAACCCCGCATGCTGTCCAGCCGCCTGGAGATAACCAAAAGCAACAACAGGGCCGACGACTGTCTTACAATCTAGGCTGCCACTGCCTGAGGAATGAATGCAATGGAACATTGGGACGAAGGTGTCTACATGAAACGGGCCAACCGCTCGCCGGTTGGCCCGCCCCTGATCCTGTCCTGCGGCGTGCATGGCGACGAACGGGCGCCGGTTCAGGTACTGCAACAGCTGCCTGGTGATCTTCGCCAACCTGCTGGCGCTGGAGGAAAAGCGCCGCTTTCTGCGGCATAACCTGAACCGGCTGTTCGGGGCCCCTCAGCGGGTGCTTGGGTACGAAGGTGAACGGGTGGTGGCACTGGAACAGCATTGCCGGGACTTTGCCGAGATGTACGGACCCGGCTGGCACCTGGACCTGCACGCAACCATCAAGCCTTCGCGCCATCCCCACTTCGCGCTGCGCCCCCATTGCGCGGACCCGCAGGGGGCGCGGCAGTATGATCCGCGCTGGCCGGCGACACTGGCCCAGGCTGGCTTCACCGCCCTGGTGCAGCAAAATACCCCGGCCCACACCTTTGCCCACTTCAGCAGCAGTCAGCTGGGCTACGCCAGCTTCACGCTGGAATGCGGCGATATCGCCGGCAGCGACACCCAGGCTGCCGCACCTCTCGAGCGATTGCTGCGCCCGTTGCTGACGGCGCCCGAGCTGCCGGAGGGGTCCGAACGGCTGCAGGTCTACCCGGTCGCCGTGGATCTCATCAAGCAACACCCGGATTTTCGCTTTCTGGTGGACGAGAAAAGCGATAACTTCACCCCCTTCGCCGCCGGCACCCCCATCGCGCAGGATGGCGCCACCACCCATTTCGCCCCGGACGGCGGGGGTACCCTGCTGTTCGCCAACAGCCAGGTACCGGTGGGAGACCGCGCCGGCCTGCTGCTGGGCCCTCCCGGCTGAGTGTGGGTCCGCCCCTCCCTATGGATGGGGCATGGTCCGCCCGCGCCTTTTACGATAATGGTGACTGATGCTTTTGCGATCTGACGCAGCATCCCGATCAAAGCCCCTAATAAACATAACAAACCATAAAGCGATGTCTCCTATGCACCCGACCGATTCCACTGAACAGCTTTCCCCCAAGGGCATGTCCCGCAAGGCGTTTCTGAAACTGACCGCTGGTGTGGCCCTGGCGGCCGGCTTCAGCCCGATGCTCGCCGGCTGCAGCAACAATGGCCGCGCCCTGCGCTTCAAGACCATCAACGACATTCTGCAGGAACTGGCCCTGATCGAAGTGAATCAGCCGGTCACCATGCAGCAGCCCTGGTCCCTGTACAAAGTGCTGCAACACATGGCGCAGAGCATGGAATACTCCATGACCGGCTATCCGCAAATGGATTCCGCCGCCATGCAGGCCGTTGCCAAACTGGCGTTCAACACCTTCAAGGCCCAGGGTTACATGAGCCACGATCTGGGTGCAGTTGTGCCCGGCGCGCCGGAAATTCCTGCTGACGGCCCGGTGGAAGAAAGCATGCTGCGTTTCCGCAATGCTGCCAGCGATTTCCAGAACTTCACCGGCGTACTGTTCCCGCACTTCTCGTACGGCAACCTGAGCTACGCGGACTGGGAACTGGCCCACGCCTTCCATGCTGCGGACCACTTCTCCAGCATCACCTACACCACCGTCTGATCTCCTGCGGCGATGACCGGCCCAACCCGGCATCGCCGCTCACTTCCCGGGTGAACCCATGCTGATTGCCAGGCATCGCGTTGTTGCGTTTCACTATGTTCTGAAAAATGAACAGGGCGAGGAACTGGACAGCTCGCGCGGACAATTGCCCCTGTTGTACCTGCACGGCCACGGCAACATACTGCCCGGGCTGGAACAGGCGCTGGAAGGACATTCGGTGGGTGATCACTTCACGGTGACGCTGCGCCCGGAACAGGGGTATGGCCTGCGCGATCCGGAACTGGTGCAACGTGTGCCACGCACTGCACTGGAAGGCGCAAGCGAGTTGCAGCTGGGCATGCAGTTTCAGGCCCAGACCGAGGACGGTGAAATACCGGTGCGGATAATCGGGCTGGACGCGGAGCATGTCACCGTGGATGGCAACCATCCGCTGGCGGGGCAGACACTGCAATTCGAAGTCGAAATCCGCAATGTGCGCGAGGCGCTGGCGGAAGAACTGGAAGAAGGTGTGGCGGACGCCTGAACGGGGCCGGTCTTGCCAGCGCGGCCATCTGTATTTTTCGACTGTTTTTTCAATCTGATGGCGTTTTACAGCGAGACCAGCGCCTCCTCCAGGCCCAGTATTCCGTAAATACCGCGCACACTGGCCAGCAGCACTTCGCACCGTTTCCAGTCCTGCAAATCCTCCAGCTGCAAGCGATCCGGATAGGTGGCACTGATATGCGCCTTGAGTTGCTCATAGCGCTGTGGCGTCAGCAACGCGCGTCCGTTCAGGCGGCGGATTTCATCCTGATTCATCATCACCCGCAGCCGCAGGCAGGCGGGCCCCCCTCCGTTGCGCATGCTCTGGCGCACATCCACGTAGCGATGCTCGTGCAGCACGGCATGTTCCGCTTTCATTTTTTCGATGACATCGCGCACGCGTTCGTTATCGCTGCATTCACCGGGCAGGATCAGGCAGTTTTTTCCCGCTGGCGTCGTCACGATCTGGCTGTTGAACAGGTAGCTGCTCACCGCCAGCTCCAGCGGCAGATCGCTGTCGCGGATCTGGATGATCTGCAAGTGCGCGTCGGACTGCAGGCTGCGCAGACTGCTCAGCACCTGCGCCTGATTGACGAAAACGCGTTC
>JBMOPR010000751.1:0-6384 GCA_049323075.1 Pseudomonadota bacterium | reverse complement strand
AGCGCACCGAACCCCTGATCCAGCGCTGGCTGGGGAATGCGGCGCAGTATGGGGAAGTGTGAGCCGCCGCCTGCTAGACTTGTCCTATCGTCTGGATAACGTACTTAGTGCCATCGGATGGCCCTAGCCGGAACAGCTCATTTCGAGACCCCCATGGCCCGCAAGATACTGGTAGTGGAAGACAACCCGGACAACATGAAGCTCGTCACCTGGATACTGGAGGACGAGCACTACGAAGTGACCGGCGTCCACAGCGGCGAGGAATGCCTGGCACAGGTGCAGAAAGACCACTACGACGCCGTGCTGATGGACATCTCCCTGCCCGGCATGGACGGCAAGGAAGTCACCCGCCGCCTGCGCGCCATGGACCAGTTCCGCCAGCTGCCGATCATTGCCCTCACCGCCCACGCCATCAAGGGTGAGGACGACGACATCCGCGCCAGCGGCGTCACCGACCTGATCACCAAACCCCTGGACGAAGACGTCCTGCTGGCCCGGTTGCGGCACTTCATCGGCTGAGGCATCCTTGGCCGCCGCCCCTCGCGGGCCCCACTGGCGGACATCCCCATGCGTATCGTTTCGTTTGATGCGTTTCGCACCCTCGACCTGCCCGGCGTGCATTACATCAAGCCCGAGCACTATCTGAACCACCTGCCCGCGCTGGAGCGGGCCGACTGGCTGCTGTTCCCGGAATACTGGCAGGTGAACGCCCTCCACTACGGCCTGCGCGCCCGCATTTTCCCGTCCATCGCCAGCTACCATATCGGCCACGACAAGATCGAACAGACCCGCGCCTTCCAGCTGGTCTGCCCGCACAACATCCCCGACACCCGCATTCTGGAAAACACCCCGCAGAATGCTGATCTGCTGTGGGACGAACTCTGCCCCCCCTTCGTCGCCAAGGACCCCCGCAGCAGCGAAGGACGCGGCGTGTTCCTGATCGAGGAACGCCGCCAGTGGCGGGAATACTGCGCCCAGCATCCGGTGCTGTACGTGCAGGAACGCCTGCCCATCGACCGCGACCTGCGCCTGGTTCTCATCGGCAAAAAAGTGGTGGCGGGCTACTGGCGTCTGCAATCGCCGGACGGTTTCCACAACAACATCGCCCAGGGCGGCGCGCTGGATTTCTCGCCCCTGCCGGACGCAGCGGTCAAACTGGTGGAACAGGTGGCCCAGCGACTGGGCCTGGATCACGGCGGATTCGACATCGCCATGGTGGGCGCGCATCCTTACATCATTGAATACAATCGCCTGTGCGGAAATCAGGGCCTGGTGGAGCAGGGCATCCGCATCGGTGCTATGATCTACGACCATTTGCTGACCGCATTCCGTTCCGGCCCCCGCACACATGAGTGACACCAAAAAGCCCCGCAAAAAGAAACACCAGATCTCCCGGCAGGACACCCTCGATCCGCGCTTCCTGCACCCCCGCTACTGGCATATCTGGATCCTGTTCGGACTCGGCTGGAGCGTGGCCCAACTGCCATTCCCGCTGCAGCTGAAACTGGGCCGCGCCTTCGGTCGCCTGCTCTTGCTGGCGGGCAAGGAACGGGCCCATATCACCCGCCGCAACATCGACATCTGCCTGCCGCACCTGACCGACGCGCAGAAGAATGATCTTGTCCGCGCCAATTTCGAATCCGTCGGCATCGGCTTCATCGAAATCGCCATGGCCTACTGGGGTTCCAGCAAGAAACTGCACCGCATTTTCAAGCTCAACGGCAGGGAACACCTGGACGCGGCAAAAGCGGCGGGCAAGGGCATCATCATCATGGGCGGACACATGACCTCGCTGGAACTGCTGTTGCGGCTGTTCTGCGAAAGCTGGCCCTGCGCCGCCATGTACAAGCCCAATCACAATGCGTTTTTCGAGCAGTACAGCTTCAACAAGCGCGCCCGCTACGTGAATCCGCCGATTCCCAACAAGAACCTGCGCAGTTTTCTCAAACATCTGAAAAACGGTGGCACTGCCATCTACCTGTCTGACCAGGATTACGGCATGAAGAACAGCGTCTTCGCGCCCTTTTTCGGCGTCCCGGCAGTGACCATCAAACGGCCGCCGGAGTATGTCCAGTACTCCGGCGCGCTGGTAATGCCGGTGATTTTTGGCCGCAACGCCGACGACAGCGGCTACTACGTCGACGTGATGCCGCCGCTGGATTACCCCACCGGCGACGACGTGCGCGACGCCACCACGCTGAATTACTGGGTGGAACAGAACATCCTGCGCAGTCCGGATCAGTACCTGTGGCAACACCGCCGCTTCAAGCGTCGCCCGCCGGGCGAGCCGCCGCTGTACTGACCGGCAATGGCCGCCACACCGAAAAAACCCCGCATTTTTCCGCTGCGGCGCTGGCTGCAGCAGGCCGCCGTCGCCGTCATCCATCGCCAGGGTGAACGCGGCACCGAATTGCTGTTCATCCAGCGCGCCCACAAACCCGGCGATCCCTGGAGCGGCGACATGGCGTTTCCCGGCGGCCGGCGCCAGCCCGAAGATCCCGACAACCACGCCACCGCCATCCGTGAAACCTGGGAGGAAACCGGCCTCGACCTGCATCGCCAGGCCATTCCCGGCCCGCAGCTGTCAGACCAGCTCACCCGCAGCCATCGCAACAACGCGCCCATGATCGTGACACCCTGGCTGTTCGAATGGCACGGTGACACCCACTTTCTTTTCAGCCATGAAGTCGCTGCGGCACTGTGGATTCCGTTGCGGCATTTCACCGATCCGGAACATCGGCAAACAATTCCCTGGCAACGCCGCAACGTCACCCTGAACATGCCCTGCTATTACTACGAGGAAAAACCGGTGTGGGGACTGACGCTGCGCATGATCGACGATCTGCTCGCGCGCCACGTGCTGAGTTGAAAAAAAAGCTATTCCCTGGCCAGCGCCGGCAGATTCACCGGACGGTACTGGGCAATGAATTCCTCCGCCTTCGCCGCTGTCAGCGGCCGGCTGATGTAAAAGCCCTGGATCGCATCGCACTGCAACCGTCGCAGCGTTTCCAGCTGCTCGCGGGTTTCCACGCCTTCGGCCATCACGATCTTGTTGAGGGATTTCGCCAGATTGACGATGGTGGCGGTGATCTCCAGGCTGCGCTGTTGATCATGCATGGCTGACACAAAACTGCGATCGATCTTCACCACATCGAACGGCAGACGATGCAGGTAACTCAGCGAGGAATAGCCCGTACCGAAATCATCAATGGCAATACGCACGCCCATACGGCTGAGCAGTCCGAGTTTCTGCGCCGCACTTTCCGCATCATGAATCAACGTACTTTCGGTGATTTCCAGTTCCAGATCGGTGAAATCCAGTTTGAAATCGTCCACCGCGCTTTCCACCATTTTCACAAAATCCGAGCGCGCCAGCTGGTGGGCGGATACATTGATCGCCATGCGTTCCAGTTTCAGATCCGCCATGCGCCAGCTCGCCATCTGCTGGCACGCCTGCCGCAGCACCCATTCGCCCACATCCAGGATCAGGCCGGTATCCTCCGCCACGCCGATAAATTCCAGCGGCGCCAGCAGTCCCGCTTCCGGATCGCGGATGCGCACCAGCGCCTCCACGCTGAACTGGTCCCGGTTCAGGTACCACTGCGGCTGGTAGTGCAGCACAATATTGCCCATCTCCAGCGCATCGCGGATGCGGCGTTCCGTCATCACCCGCCGCTGCGACGCCAGGTTCATTTCCTCTTCGAAAAAACGGTAATGGCCGCGGCCTTCTTCCTTCACCCGGTACAGCGCAGTGTCGGCATTGCGCAGCAGGGTTTCGGTATCAGCGCCGTCATTGGGAAAAATCGCGATGCCGACGCTGGCGCCCAGAAAAAACTTGCGCTCGCCGATACGGAAGGGCGAGGTCAGCATGGTGTGGATTTTTTCCGCCACCCGCGTGGCCCGCAACGGCGAATCGATTTCGTGCAGCACCACGATGAATTCGTCGCCGCCCTGCCGCGCCACCGTATCCTCGTCGCTGACGCAGATGCGCAGCCGCTCGGCCGTGCGCTGCAGGATTTCGTCCCCCAGCGAATGACCACCGGCATCGTTCACCTGTTTGAACTTGTCCAGATCCACGAACAGCACCGCGCCCTGAACGCGCTTTTTCAGCGCGTGGCGCAGCGCCTGCTCCAGCCGGTCCTTCAGCAGTTGCCGGTTCGGCAGCCGGGTCAGGGCATCGAAATGGGCCTGCTGGTACAGTGTTTTTTCCCGCAATACCGCCGCAATCGCCACTGCCAGCCGGTCGGCAAAATCCTTCAGCAATTCGCGATCGGCGTCGGGCAGGCGCACGGATTTTTCCCAGGCCACTGCCATCAGGCCCTGGTTGCGCTGGTTCACCACAATGGGAAACAGATACGCGCTGCCGCCGAGCATTTCCCGGTGCTCCGGCCACAGCCAGCCCAGATAGGGTGCGTCATTGAGGCCGGCGCGGTGCACAGGGCCCAGCCGATGGAACCACTCCGCCTCCACCGCCGACAACTCGTGGCGGTGCAGCAGATGTTGGTTGCGGGCACGCTGGTAGCCGAACACGGCCAGCGTCTGGCTGGTATCGGCTTCGCACAGGGCGACGGCCATCACATCGCTGCTCACCAGCCGCTGCAAGGCTTGCAGGGTGGTCTGTGCCACCTGCTCCGGGTCCGGCACGTTGAGGATCAGCTGGTCGATACGGGAAAGGCCCGTCAGCATGGCGAACTGCTTGTCCAGCTGGTGCGCCATGTCGTTGAAGGATTCCGCCAGCTCCTGCAGCTCGTCTCCGCTGTCCACCGCGATGGCCACATCGAAATCCCGCCGCGCCACCGCCCGGGTACCTTCATGGATTTTCATCAGCGGCGTCAGGTAGCGGCGGATCTGCCACACTGCCAGCACCGTCGCCAGCAGCAGCGCCACTGCCACCACCAGGGAAAACATTCGCTGCAGCTCGCCCAACGCCTCGAACACGTGCCGCCGTGGCTCGCTCACCCAGACATGCCAGTTGGGCACGCCAAAACGGGCCGTGACGAGCAAAGGGCGCACCTGGGCCAGCTGGATCTGGCCACCCCAGTCCCACTCCAGGCTGAAACCGTCGTCCGGATGGCGGTTGCGCAGGCGGGTAAATTCCGGCGCCGACAGGAAATTGCGCTGGGTACACAAAAGCGGTTCCTGAAAGCTGGCGAACACACAATAGGTCAGATCCGGATCGAGGGTCGCCCGCGCGCCCAGCAGATAACCGGCATCCAGTTGTGCCTGAAACAGTGGTTGCTGGGGATCGCGCTTTTGCAGCTGCAGGAAATACAGGCTGCCATCGGGGCGCGCCGCCAGCACCAGTTTGCCGGCTTCCAGCCGTTGCTGGGCCTGCGCGCGCATTCCAGCCGGCCAGTGCGCCGACAGATCCTGCCAGCGCTGCCAGGGCACCGTTGCGGTGGAGGAGAACATGCGCTTCCCCTCGTCAATGTCGGTACCGGCGGTGTCGCCCCGTGCCAGCGCCTCGAACAGGGCGCTGGACAGCAGCAGCCGCTCGTACAGGCTGGTGCTATAACCCAGCGTTTCATTGGCCAGCCGTTGCTGGCTCTGCCGGTAGAGATAATTGCCCAGGTAGTTATAGGAGAAGGATGCAAACAACAACATCGGCAGCAGCGCCACCAGAAACAGCAGCACGATGAACTTGCGTCCCAGCTTGCTGCGAATGTCGTTGAGTCTGAACTGCATGAGGTGAGGTCGGCCATGATTCCGGGTTGGGAACCGCCCCGGCCCGCAGCCGGTGGCAGTCTTTTTTCAGCATAGCATAGCGATCCGTTGCTCCCGTGTCGGGAACTTTGACACATCCCGGCAACGCGACATTGCACATTTGCTGACCAACCAATCAGTGTTAATTCAGGCCATTCCGTTCCTGTGGATTCCGCCCCAGCCGGACCTATTCCACCGCCAGCACTGTCGACGCTATTGACACCGATCAGCAAAGTCATAAAAAAATAACATCTATATATTTGAAAATATTATACAATTTCGACATGGCCCGACACTTGCTTTGCACAGCCCGCCCTGAACGGGCCCAGTTATCAGGAGTAGTATTATGAAAGCCATCATCGTCGCTTTTATTGGAATCATTTTCAGCAGCGCGGCCATCGCACTGGACCTGCAGTCAGCCACCCCCGGCAGCGATAGCCTGGGCGTCCTGTTCCTGCTGGTGGTCGGCATCATTTGCCTGGTCATCGCGCGCCGCCGATCCGCCCCATGCGACCTCCCGCGGCGTCGCCGCGCCCGCCCTCGACCGGCGGGCCGCCGAGCGTATTCGATCAGCTGTTCGCGGGGACGAGCCGCCTGACCTCGATGTCGATCGGGCCGCGCGAGAAGACGTTGCGGACCGCCTTGTTGACGACCGCGCAGTGGGTCAGCAGGTGGACCTTG
>JBMOPR010000750.1:1405-6386 GCA_049323075.1 Pseudomonadota bacterium | reverse complement strand
GGGTGCCGCCCAAGTCACGGTGTTGCGGCTCTGAATTCGCGCCAGCAGCAAGGCCACGGCATGGGACGCCGGGATGAGCAGAAACGGCATCAGGGCAGACTGGTAGCGGAAACCGGCAACGATCAGATAGAACGGTAACGGCAACAGGATCAGGTAGACATAGAGTGCCCATAACCGGCGGCGTGGCCGCTGGATGTGGTAAAGCCCGGCGAATGCAAACAGGCTGGTGACGGTGCCGGACAGGGTCAGCAGCAGCCCCAGCAGAAAATAGTGACTGGAACCGGACCCTGTCAGAAAACTGGAGTTGCGCTGCTCATAGTACCAGCGCGTGGCATCCAGATCGCCTGTCCACCACATCAGAATGCGTTTTGCCGTCAGCAGAGCGAAATCCTGTGGATGCTCGCGAATGAAATCCAGTGCTGCCTGCATGGTGTGATCGTTGTAGCCCTGTTCTCCCAGTGTGGCGAGTTTTTGCCGTTCGTCCTCCGCCACGTTCGCCAGCAGGTAATAGCGTACGAAGCCATCGCCATGCCCGCCACCAGATAACTCATTGTTGCCCTTGAACCATTCCGGTCCGGTCATGCCCCGTACAAAAATAAATTCACCCGTCACCAGGTAATTGCGGTACACCCAGGGTGACACCACCAGTGTGAAGACAATGGTTATCAGCGGCAGCGCCTTGAGCAATGGAGCAACCCGTGGTCTGTTCCCTTGTAGCAGGAATGGCAGCAGACACATGAATGGATAGCTAGTGGTCCAGGCCGGATTGCTCAATGAGGTGATACCCAGCAAAACCCCAAATAGCGTCAGTCCCCAGGCCTTGCACTGTGCCAGATGGAAAGTGGCGATGTACAAAATCAATGACAGCAACAACGTGGTCAGGCTGGTTTCCCAGATATTGGATGGCAGATAGATCAGATGGGGATGGAGGGAATACAGCACCGCGAATGTCCGTGCCGCGAGCGCAGACAGTGTGCGCTGGCAGAAATGAAACAGCACGATCAGGGTGCCGCAGTGGAACGCAATGTTGAGCAATTGCAGCAGCAGTCGCGATGTGAAACTCTTGATGCCAAACAGTTCGTACGTCACGGCCATCAGCCACACATACAGTGGCGGCGACACAGTGGTTGGTGTGGCCTGTTCCGGTGGGAGGTAGGGTGAGGCAAAGCCGCGCCCACTCACCAGATGCTCTGCAATGGTGGACATTTCCGCGCCCGATCCCTTGCCGGCCTCGCCAGTTACAAACAGAGCACTCACACAGATCAGCGCGACCGCAATGGTGGCGACACTGAGGAACATCTTGTCTTTACTGCTTGGCAGCGGGTTAGCGGCCGTAGCCATGACCTGAAACACCAGTGAGTGCGGAATGCTTAAAAAGACTGCCAACGCTAGCAATTGTCCGTGACGCCTGTATGACGGTCGCGCCGGGCTTGCCGTTAATAAATGTTTAACCTTCCGGTAATACTATGGCGCAGGTTATGTCTTTTTATTTCGTACATTGTTGTGGTGGGGAGCTGTTTTGGGTAATTCGAATGAGATGACCGGGGTAAATGTCAACTGGCGCGAGCCCAGTCTGATGTGGGCTCTTTTGCTGCTGGCGAGTGTGGTTCTTGCTATCGCTTTTGCATCTGAAGCGGGTTCTCTCTACCTCGCCTGGCAAACCCAGGAAGAATACAGCCACGGCTTCCTGATTCCCTTCATCGCCCTGTTCCTGATCTACCAGAAAAAGGACCAGCTCGAAAAAATCCCGTTTTCCGGATCGTGGGTTGGCGTTGCCATCGTGGTGTTCGGTGCGTTGCTCCACCTGGCGGGCCGTCTGGCAGTGGTCTCCACCATGGGTCAGTATGCTCTGGTCATTTGCATTACGGGCCTGTTCCTGGCGTTCATGGGCTGGCGCGCGTTCAAACTGGTCTGGGTGGCCATGTTCATGCTGATCTTCATGGTCAAACTGCCCACTTTTTTCTATAACAATCTTTCCAGCCAGCTGCAGCTGATCTCGTCGCAGATAGGAGTCTGGCTGATCCGTCTGTTCGATATCAGTGTTTACCTGGAAGGCAATGTCATCGATCTGGGGGCGATGAAATTGCAGGTGGTGGAAGCCTGCAGCGGATTGCGCTATCTGTTTCCGTTGATGGCGCTGAGCCTGATCCTGGCCATCTTCTACAAGGCGCCGCTGTGGATGCGGGTACTGGTTTTTCTGTCCAGCATGCCCGTTACGGTTCTGATGAACAGCTTTCGCATCGGCGCGATCGGCATCACGGTGGAGTACTGGGGCAAACAGATGGCCGAAGGATTCCTGCACGATTTCGAAGGCTGGGTTGTGTTCATGGCCGCATTTGTGGTGCTGTTTCTGGAAATCATCGTGTTGAATAAACTGCGTGGCGAAAAACGTCCATTGCAGGAAGTGCTGTCCCTGGAGCTGCCGGCACCGACAGACCCCCGGGTGCCGAGCAGGGTGCGGTCCGTTCCGCTTCAGTTCTACGTTGCCACGGCGGTGTTGCTGGGGTTCCTGCTGGTCAATCAAACCCTGTCGGTGGCGGAAGCGGTTTATCCGGTGCGCGAAAAACTGAATCGCTTTCCAGGGCTGGTGGATGGCCGGCTGGCAACGCCGGGTACGCTGGACCCTGTCTTCCTGGGTGAGTTGCAGCTGGATGATTACATGATGGCGGATTACAAATCCGCGGCGCGAACGCCGATCAACCTGTATATCGCCTATTACGATGTCCAGGCCGAGGGTGCTGGCACGATTCACTCGCCCCGGTCCTGCCTGCCAGGATCGGGTTGGCGCATCAAAACGATCGATCAGCGGCTATTGTCGGATATTGCGGTTGCAGGGAAACCGCTGGAGGTCAGTCGGGCTCTGATCGCCAAAGATAACCAGCAGGTACTGGTGTATTACTGGATGCAGCAGCGCGGCCGCATCATTACCAGCGAGCTGATGGCGAAATGGTGGATTTTCTGGGACCGGCTTACACTGGGGCGTTCGGATGGAGCGCTGGTCCGCGTCATGATGGAGGTCGGACCGTACCAGGATATAGCGGTTGCCGATCAGCAGATGCAGCAGTTCGTTCGCGCCATTGTTCCGGATTTGCCCCGATTCATTCCTGATTGAACAATTGCCAGCAGGCGGGTTGGCACAATGCGGTCTGTCACCTGTACCTTCATGAAACTGTCACGTCAGTGATTGAAACTACGCGAGTGGCAACAGGTTCCAGTGTGTTGTCACGGTCCGAGATGCAAAAAGCCCTTCGAAAGATTTTCGAAGGGCTTTTTTGTTATTCAACTGTCATTTTTCCTACATATCATCGTCCCACTGCCGTTGGGGGGTCGAATGAAACAAGTTCTGCAGGATCTGCGCACGGGCGCGACTTACATTGACAATGTGCCATGCCCCATGGTCCAGAGCGGACATGTGTTGATTCGCACCACGCAAACGCTGGTATCGGCTGGCACCGAGAAAATGCTGGTGGATTTTGGCAAGGCCAGTCTGGTTCAGAAAGCACGCCAGCAGCCCGACAAGGTGCGCATGGTGCTGGACAAGATCAGAACCGATGGCCTGCTACCGACGGTGGAAGCGGTGCGTGCCAAGCTGGATCAGCCGATTCCGATGGGTTACTGCAATGTCGGCGTGGTGGTTCAATGCGGCGCCAATGTGGAAGGGTTCCAGCCGGGGGATCGGGTGGTGTCCAACGGGCATCACGCGGAAATTGTGACCGTTCCGAAGCACCTGTGCGCTCGCATCCCACCGTCCGTGAGTGATGACCAGGCCAGTTTCACGGTCATGGCGTCCATCGCCCTGCAGGGTATCCGTTTGGCGCAGCCCGAACTGGGCGAGACATTCGCGGTAATCGGACTTGGCTTGGTCGGCTTGCTCACGGTGCAGTTGCTCAGGGCCAATGGGTGCCGGGTCATTGGCATTGATTTTGATGCGGGGCGTGTCTCCATGGCCCGTCAGTTGGGTGCCGAGTCCATTGTGTTGCGGGACGGTGCCGATCCGGTGGCATTCGCTCAGACCTTCACGGGCGGCGTTGGTGTCGACGGCGTACTGATTACGGCTTCCACGCGCAGCAATGACCCGGTGCACCAGGCGGCCACCATGAGTCGCAAGCGTGGCCGGATCGTGCTGGTGGGCGTGGTGGGGCTGGAATTGTCTCGGGCGGACTTCTATGAAAAGGAGCTGAGTTTTCAGGTTTCATGCTCCTATGGCCCCGGTCGCTATGACCCTGACTACGAACAGAAAGGCATTGATTATCCCATCGGCTATGTGCGCTGGACCGAGCAACGCAATTTTGAAGCAGTGCTCGCCGCGATGGCCAGTGGAGCGGTGCATCCGGAAGGCATGATCACCTCACGATTCCGGCTGGATGAGGCGGCCGCCGCGTATGCGGCCATCCTGCAGGGTGGGGCGCTGGGTGTAGTGCTGGAATGTGATCGCCAGCAGCCGGCCGCGCAAGTGCTGGCTTCAACGATCGAGACCGATTCAGCGCCTGCCGCATTAACTGCAACCATCCGCGTTGGCTGCATCGGATCGGGCAATTATGCCAGCCGGGTGCTGTTCCCTGCATTTCGCAAGGCGGGTGTCAGTTTGGCCACGGTCGCCTGCACTGGCGGCACCAGTGGCACCCATGCAGCAAAAAAATTTGGTTTTCAGAAAATTACCACAGACAGCGACACTGTAATTGCCGACCACCAGATCGACCTGGTGACGGTGGCAACCCGGCATGATACACATGCGCGTTATGTCAATGCAGCGCTGCTGGCAGGCAAGCATGTATTTGTTGAAAAGCCGCTGGCTATAACGCAGGGTGAGCTGATCAGTATCGAGCATGCGTATACATCCACGCGTGGTCACATCAATCCTCCGCAGCTCATGATCGGCTTCAATCGCCGCTTCTCGGCGCTGGTTACGCCAGTGAAACAGGTGCTGGACACCGCCCGGGATCCCGCCTGCATCAACATGACCATCAACGCCGGCGAAATT
>JBMOPR010000750.1:0-1395 GCA_049323075.1 Pseudomonadota bacterium | reverse complement strand
CATCGAGCTGGATACAGGATCTGCAGGTGGGCGGTGGCCGCATCATCGGGGAAATGTGTCATTTCATCGATCTGGCTTTGCATCTGGCCGGTAGTGCAATCGTGCAGTACCACATTGTGGCAGTGGGAGACAGCCGCTACGCGGGTGTGGCCAGTGACAAGTGCAGCGTACAGCTGAAGTTTGCCAACGGCAGCATTGCCTCGATCCAGTACTGCGCCAACGGCCACTCCTCGTTTCCCAAGGAGCGTATCGACATATTCTGGGCCGGAAATGTTTTCCAGATCGATAATTTCCGCAAGCTGCGCGTGTATGGTGGGCTGATTCCGTCCCGGTCTCTGTGGCGCCAGGACAAGGGCAACGATGCCTGTGTGGGCGCGTTTGTAAAGGCCCTGCACAGGGGCGCGCCGTCGCCCATTGCATTTGATGAAATGCTGCAGGTCAGTCGCTGTGCCATCGATCTGACCACTATGCTGGGGCACTGATACATGCTGGCGCGCGCTGGATTATATCTGAGAACCGCACGACACATACCACTGTCGCAGTTGTGGTATTTCGCATGGCGGCGCTTTTTGCCTCAGAACAGGCTGGCTGCAGCGCCCGTTGAAGCGGGGGCCAGGATGCCAGCGCATTTTTTGCAGCTGGTGAAGCCTCTGCCGGCTGCTAAGCCCTGCCTGCTGGACGGCCGGTTTGAATTTCTCTCTCAGACCTCTGGCTTTGGTATCGATCAGATTGACTGGCGCGCGCAGGCGTATCCGAAACTGTGGCGCTATCATCTGCATTACTTTGACTGGCTCAAAGAGGCAGAACCCGACGATCATTGGGTCGCGCACAGTATTTACAGCTGGATTGTCCATAATCCGGCGGGTTGCAGCGATGCGTGGGAACCCTATCCGGTATCCCTGCGGCTGGTTAACTGGATCAAGTATTTCAGCGCTCGCGAGCAGGCCGCAGGTAGCCTCAGCGAAGAATGGCTGTTCAGCCTGGTGCAGCAGGGCGAGTGGCTCAACCGCAACATTGAGTACCATATCCGCGCCAATCATCTGTTCAAGAATATAGTGGCGATGATCTGGTTCTGTGCGTTCATGCAAAGCGAGCCAACCTACCGGGCCTGGCTGAAGCGTTATTGCGATCTGCTTGTGCGCGAACTGAATGAGCAGTTCAACGATGACGGTGGCCACTATGAGCGGTCTCCCATGTACCATGCCATTTGTCTGGAAGATTGTATGGACCTTTACAATCTGCTGCACAATGCCGGCGTGGATCATCCCTGCATGGCCCGCCTGGTTTCCGTCATTCAACGCGGTCTGAGCTTTTTGAAGCTGTTGAGCTTTGCCGATGACAAGGTGGCACTGTTTGGCGATTCCACGCTCCATGGCTGTCACGACTGGAAAACGC
>JBMOPR010000749.1:0-6398 GCA_049323075.1 Pseudomonadota bacterium | reverse complement strand
CGTGTCCCGGTCGCTGGAACGGCTTCACTCCGGCGCTTGCATAAGGAAGCACCATGTTCGAGCGTATTCGAGAAGATGTTCAATCGGTATTCCACCGGGACCCGGCTGCCCGCAACAGTCTGGAAGTGCTGCTCAATTATCCGGGCCTGCACGCGGTGTTCTTCCATCGTCTGTCCCACCGGTTGTGGCGCATGGGCTTCAAACTGCTGGCGCGTTGTGTGTCCAGTTTTGCGCGCTGGATGACCGGCGTCGAAATCCACCCCGGTGCCACCATCGGACGGCGATTCTTCATTGATCACGGCATGGGGGTGGTGATCGGCGAAACAGCCGAAGTGGGCGATGACGTCACGCTGTATCACGGCGTCACGCTGGGGGGCACCACCTGGAACAAGGGCAAGCGCCACCCGACCCTGGGTAATGGCGTCGTAGTGGGCGCGGGTGCCAAGGTGCTCGGCCCGATCACCATTGGTGCCAATGCGCGGGTCGGTTCCAATGCGGTAGTGACCAAGGATGTGCCGGCGGAAGCCACTGTGGTGGGAATTCCCGGCCGTATCATCTGCAAGGACGATGACAATGATTGCCGTGAGCGCCAGCGTCAGGCGATGGCGGAAAAGATCGGGTTCGATGCTTATGGGATGACCCCAGACATGCCCGACCCGATTGCCCGCTCCATCGGCACCCTGCTGGATCATATGCATGCGGTCGATCAAAAGGTGAACGCTATCAGCAGGGTACTGGAAACCATGGGGCGTGACTGTGGTCAGACTCTTCCGGAGCTGGACGAGAATCAGTTTGCGGCGGTGAAGGATACGCCAACAGAAGATAGCCGCGCTAAAGTTGACTGAAATACTCGGAAATAGCACAATGGAGGCGGTTCCCCCGCGAGCTGTGGAGGAGCGCCCAACCTTCCGGGAGATGATGCTATGAAACTCACGACCAAAGGCCGTTACGCAGTGACCGCCATGCTGGACCTGGCACTGCACGCGCAGACCGGGCCTGTCAGCCTGGCGGATATCTCCGAGCGGCAGGGAATCTCGATCTCATATCTGGAGCAGCTGTTTTCCAAGTTGCGCAAGAACGATCTGGTGAGCAGTGTGCGGGGCCCCGGTGGCGGTTACCGCCTGAGCCGCGCCGGCAACCAGATCTTCGTGGCGCAGATCATTGATGCAGTGGATGAAAAGGTGGATGTCACCCGTTGCCTGGGTAATGGCAACTGCCAGGACGGTGAAACCTGCCTTACCCACGATCTGTGGCAGGACCTGAGCAACCAGCTCCACACTTTCCTGAGCCAGATCAGTGTGCAGGGCCTTGTGGAGCGCGCTGAAATCCGTAAAGTGGCGGATCGCCAGGACAAGTACCAGAGCGAGCGCGGCCGCAATAACAAGGGCCTTGATGCCGACCGCGTACCCCTGAGCGAAATCAACTGACGGCCTGCACGAAACCGTACGGGGCGTTTCCCTGCGAAGGATATCCACATGCGCCCCGTTTATCTTGATTATGCCGCCACCACTCCTGTTGACCCCCGCGTGGCAGAGCGGATGGCGGGATGCCTGACCCTCGGTGGCATCTTCGCCAATCCAGCCTCCCGTTCCCACGTGTATGGCTGGCAGGCGGAAGAGGCGGTGGAAGCTGCCCGCCGTCAGGTCGCTGCACTCATTGGTGCAGAACCCCGTGAAATCGTCTGGACGTCGGGGGCTACCGAAGCCGACAACCTCGCCATCAAGGGTGCTGCCGAGTTCTACAGTGATCGCGGCCGTCACATCGTCACTTCCGCCATTGAACACAAGGCCGTGCTGGACACCTGCCATCATCTGGAAGGCAAGGGCTACCGGGTGACCTATCTGCAGCCCGGCGCCGACGGCCTGATTACGCCGGCAATGGTGGAATCCGCGCTGGAGCCGGATACCTTCCTGGTGTCCCTGATGCACGTTAATAATGAAATAGGTACAGCGACGGATGTGGCCGCCATCGGTGCGATCACCCGGGCGCGCAATATCCTGTTCCATGTGGACGCCGCCCAGAGTGCTGGCAAGCTGCCGATTGACCTGTCTGCCTGGCCGGTGGACCTGATGTCGTTGTCGGCCCACAAGGTCTACGGCCCCAAAGGTATCGGAGCCCTGTTCGTGCGGCGCAATCCCCAGGTGCGCATCGAGCCCCAGATTCACGGCGGCGGCCACGAGCGCGGCATGCGCTCCGGCACCCTGGCCACGCACCAGATCGTCGGCATGGGCGAGGCGTTCGAGATCGCCCGTCAGGAAATGGCAGGGGAAGGCGAACGGATTGCCGGGCTGCGCGAGCAGTTACGCGCGGGTTTGCAGGATATTCAAGGCGTGCACCTGAACGGACATGCGCAGCAGCGGGTGGCGGGCATCCTGAATCTGTCTTTTGCCGGCGTCGATGGCGAAACACTATTGATGGCCCTGAAAGATCTGGCGGTTTCCTCCGGCAGTGCCTGCAATTCGGCTACCGTGGCGCCGTCCTATGTGATCAAGGCGCTGGGGGTGCCGGACGATCTGGCCCTGGCCTCGATCCGGTTTTCCCTGGGGCGTTTCACCACAGAAGATGATGTTGCCCTTGCCCTTGATGCCGTTCGACAGACGGTGCAGCGCCTCCGCGGCAGCGCCTGAACCGGCGGCAGTGATCGGGGGCCGGCGTGTTCAATTCCGGCAAACCTGCGTATAATCGCGGCTTTCATGCGGCCGGGTGTCCCGTGTCCGGCCGTAACCAGCCTTATAATCCCCTTAAATTTCAATATCCTGGAGAATCACATGGCGGTAGAGCGCACTCTTTCCATCATCAAGCCTGACGCAGTTGCCAAAAACGTTGTAGGTGAAATTATCACCCGTTTCGAAAAGGCTGGCCTGCGGGTCGTCGCGGCCAAAATGGTCCACCTGTCTGACAACGTTGCCGGCGGTTTCTACGCCGAGCACAAGGCGCGTCCCTTCTTCAAGGATCTGGTATCGTTCATGACCTCCGGCCCGGTACTGGTGCAGGTGCTGGAAGGCGAGAACGCCGTGGCCCTGAACCGCGAGCTGATGGGTGCCACCAACCCGAAAGACGCCGCTCCCGGCACCATCCGCGCCGATTTCGCCCAGACCATCGATGCGAATGCCGTGCACGGTTCCGATTCCACCACCTCTGCTGCCCGCGAAATCGCTTATTTCTTCGCTGAAAGCGAGTTGTGCCCGCGCAGCCGTTAATCGGCGTTCTGGGCTAGACTTTCGGTTAAATGGAGTCATTTTGGCTCCATTTGCGACAAAACAGGACCCATTTTATGACCGCTCTCCAAACCGGAAAAACCAATCTGCTGGCCCTCAACCGGCCACAGATGGAGGCGTTTTTCGAATCGATCGGCGAGAAGAAATTCCGCGCCCATCAGGTCATGAAATGGGTTCACTTTTTTGGCGTGAATGATTTCGAGGCCATGTCCAATCTGGGCAAGGCGTTGCGCACCCGTCTGGCGGAAGTAGCGGAAATCCGCGCGCCGGAAATTGCGCTGCAGTCATTTTCAGAAGATGGCACCCGCAAGTGGGTGGTGCGGCTGGACAATGGCAACTGCGTCGAGACCGTATTCATTCCGGATGGCGAGCGCGGCACCCTCTGTGTTTCGTCCCAGGTCGGCTGCGCGCTGGATTGCAGTTTCTGCTCCACCGGCAAGCAGGGTTTTCAACGTGACCTGACGGTGGACGAGATCATCGGCCAGGTCTGGCTGGCGCACCGTTCCTTCGGCGTGCCCGACAATCGCGGTCACCGTCATATCACCAATGTGGTGATGATGGGCATGGGCGAGCCGCTGCTGAATTTCGAGAATGTCATCACTGCGATGGAGCTCATGAAAGATGATCTCGGTTACGGTGTGGCGAAGAAGCGTGTGACCCTGAGCACCTCCGGTATCGTGCCGAAGATGTACGAGCTGTACGACCGCATTGACGTGGCGCTGGCAGTTTCGCTGCACGCGCCCAATGACGAACTGCGCAACGAGCTGGTGCCGGTCAACAAAAAGTATCCGCTGGCGGATCTGATTGCCGCCTGCAGGGAGTACGTCACCAAATTCAATGACAGCCGTCGCGTCACCATGGAATATGTGCTGCTGGATGGCGTCAACGACAAGTTCGAGCATGCGGAGCAGCTGATCGAGCTGCTGAAAGATGTGCCGTCCAAGATCAATCTGATTCCGTTCAATCCGTTCCCCAGTTCCGGTTACAAGCGGCCTAACGGGCTGCGCATCCGCGCGTTCCAGGAGCGCCTGCAAAAGGCGGGTTTCGTGACCACCATCCGTACCACACGGGGCGAGGATATCGACGCCGCCTGTGGTCAGCTGGTGGGGCAGGTGCAGGACCGCACCCGTCGTGCCGAGCAGTGGCAGGCGAAAATCCAGGACAAACAAAACAAGAAAATTCCGCTCAGCGACGCCAGTGCGGCGAACAGGTGACAGCATGGGAATCAAGAATCCGGCAGGCTTTCTTTTGGCATCCCGGCGTTTGCTGGCGGCCCTGTTGTTCGGGCTGATGCTGGCCGGTTGCGTCACGGAAACCAATAACCGGCTGGAGCAGAACAAGGACCCGCAGAAAGCGGCCCGCGCCTACGTGGATGCTGGCATGATGTACATGCAGCGCAACCAGATGGATAACGCCCACCGCACATTGATGCGCGCATATGAGATTGCCCCCGACGATCCTGCCGTCAACAATGCGGTAGCGCTGTTCTTCAGTCTGGAAGGTGATCATGCCCAGACCGAGAAGCATTTCAAGAAAGCCTTATCGAACGATCCGGATTTTTCCCAGGCACGCAACAACTACGCAGCCTATCTGTTCAAGCGCGGCGATTATGCCCAGGCCATTGAGCATCTGGAGCGCGTCACCAAGGACTACCGTTATGAAAAGCGCTACACCGCCTATGAAAATCTTGGCCTGTGCTACCTTCGGACCGGTGACAGCGACAAGGCGCTGGCGTCGTTCCAGCGGGCGCTGAAACTGAATAACAGCCTGCCAATTTCCACATTGGAAATTGCCCAGATCAAGTTTGACCGCGGTGAAAACGCTGTCGCGCTGGAGTACCTGACGCGGCATGAGAAGTTGTCGAAACCCAGCCCCAAACAGTTGTGGCTCGGCATTCGCTTGCAGCGTATATTAGGCGACCAAAACAAGCTGGGCAGTTACGAGTTGCAGCTGCGCAACATGTTCCCCGCTTCTCCCGAATATCAGGCTTATAAGGCATCACTCAGCTCATGACCGCGTCACCCGGCGAACCTGTTTCCACCACCTCCTCGTCGGACAATGGTTACGACAAGGCGCCGGCCGTTTCGCCAGGCGCGCAGCTGCAGAAAGCCCGCAAGGAACGCAACCTTGAAATTCCCGCGGTGGCCGAGCAGCTGAACCTGTCGCCCGGAGTGGTGCGGGCGCTGGAAGCGGATGACTACCGGATGCTGCCCAACGCGACGTTCGTGAAAGGCTATCTGCGCAGTTACGCGCGAGTGCTGGGCATTGCCGGTGATGACTTGGTGCGGGCCTATGAAACGCTGACCGGTCGCAACAAACCGGTGGTGGTCGAGCCGGTGGCGCCGCCCCGGATTCGCAAATCCGGTAACAGTCCCAAGTATGCGATCATTGCATTGCTGGTGGCGGGCCTGCTGGGCCTGGTGCTGTGGTTGATGCCCGGCGAGCCGGAGCGAACCGAACCCCCCATGGCCATCGTGACCGATCCTGCTGCGCTGGCCAGTGCCGATGACGGCGATCTGGATGACAGCGCGGCTGTCAGTGCCGATTCTGCAGCAGACAAGCCCGCTTTGGCCGACGCAAGTCAGCACGCGGCAGGTGAAGATAGCAGTAGCGCGGACGCCGGAAGCCGAGATAGTGAAAGCGGTTTTTCGCTGGTGACGCCGGAAGCAGCCGTGACGGCTACCGGGAATCCTGTCTCCGCACCGGAGACGCCGGAAACGCTCCCTGGTCCGTCGGTTGCAGCGCCGGAGATTGTCGTGCCTGTCGCTCCGGTTGCAGCGCCGGAATCCAGCCCGGTCGCGTCCGAGCCGGTCCAGGCTGAAGCAGCGCCGACTGTTCCCCCGTCGGGTCGGGGCATGCTCAAGCTGGCTTTCAGTGGCGATTGCTGGGTTGAAGTGCGCGATGTGCGTGGCAAGATGGTTTTCTCGTCCCTCAAGCGGGCCGGGGATGATGTGACGCTGAATGTGGCGGTACCCGTCAGTGTCAAACTGGGCAATGGAGATGTTGTTGCCGTAACGTTCAATGGCGAGCCGGTGGCGTTTTCCACGACTGCCAGCCGCAAGGTGATCCGTCTGACGCTGGGCGAATCCGACTGATCGTTTTCCACCTTTTGGCAGGAGTGCCAATATGCATTGCGAATCCCCCATCAAGCGCCGCAAATCCCGTCAGATCATGGTTGGC
>JBMOPR010000748.1:0-6403 GCA_049323075.1 Pseudomonadota bacterium | reverse complement strand
GCAGCGCAAGATGGCCCTCTACTGCCTCCGCGACCTCGCGGCTGCGACCGAGGAAGTCGAGCACGCCGCACTCGCCGCCCTGGACGATGCCGACGGCGGCGTGAGACTCGCCGCGATGGCGACGCTGTCGCGCGGTTGAATGCTGTACCGGCCACCGGCGCGGTCGGCTCCAACGCCTTTCGCCAGCCCGCCAACTTTCAGCACCCGGCGTTGTGGCAGCCTGAAAAAATCCGCTCCAGCAGCGACAGCGGCATCCTGTCCGCCACCCTCACCGCGGCCTATCACGAGTACGATTTTAAAACCTTCAAGGACAACCAGAGCTTTACCAAGCGCGTGAAGCTGCGCAAATACAACGGCCAGTTACTGGGACCGACGCTGGTGGCGCGGCCCGGCGACACGCTGAAGATCCGTCTGGTAAACCAGTTGCCGGAGGAACAGCATCCCACCTGCGTGACGGAAGATCACGGCAGCGGCCCCCATGAACACTGCAATCACAACGCACCGCACAATTTCAACACCACCAACCTGCACACCCACGGACTTCACGTGGACCCCACCGGACGCGGCGACAATGTGTTCATCGAGCTGACGTCCGGCGAATCCTTCGACTACGAAATCCGCATTCCCGCCGATCATCCCGCCGGCACCTTCTGGTATCACGCCCATGTACATGGCGGCACGTCGGTGCAGGTGGGCAGCGGTATGGCGGGCGCGCTGATCGTGAAAGGCGACTACAACCAGGTGCCGGCTATCCGCGACGCCCGCAAGCACACCCTGGTGCTGCAGGAAATTGCCTTCGACGACGCCGGCACCATCGAAAACAACGACACCTATGCGCCCACCGCCTGGACGGATCTGGCGCGCAGCAAGGGCTGGCACATGGCGATCAACGGACAGGTGATGCCGGAGATTCACCTGCGCCCGGGCGAGACAGGATTATGGCGTTTCATCCAGGCCGGCGTGCGCAAGAACGTGAAGCTGGCGCTGGTGGACCCCTGCAGCAACCAGCGTCTGCCGCTGATCCAGGTGGCCGCCGATGGCATTCCCTTCGACACCAAACGCCTGACGCCGGAACAGGATGTGCGCATGGCGCCGGGTTATCGCAGCGATGTGGTAGTGCAGATTCCGCACAAAGGCATTTATTATCTAGTGGACACCGAGGAAGCCGGCAACTTCGCGTTTCCGCCGCAGTACTGTCACCGCAATCCGGAACACAGCAGCTTCGCGCTGGACGACACTGCGCACAACATTCTGGCGCGGCTCACGGTGAATGGCTCACGGCAATATGACGCACTGCCACGCAACGCGCAGCTGGCCGGCCTCACCCGTCCGCGCCCGATCAGTGATGCGGAGCTGCTGCCCAACCCGGAATACCTGCAGTTCGATATCGACATTTCAAAAACACCCTGGGTGGGGCTGATCAACGGCCGCCCCTATGGTCCCGACTACGCCCGCGTGCTGAAACTCAACACCGCGCAGACCTGGGAAATTTCGTCGGTGTTTTCCCATCATCCTTATCACATTCATGTCAATCCGTTCGAAGTGATCGTGCGCGACTCCACCGGCCGTATCAGCGACCGCTTCTGGAAAGACACGATCCTGATTGAACAGCTGAACGCGCAGCAGGACAACAAGGTGGAAGTGCGTACCCGCTATGCGGACTTCACCGGCGCCTTCGTTTCGCACTGCCACATTCTGGATCATGGCGACCACGGCATGATGGAAAAAATCATCATCGAACCCTGACACCCCCAACGAAAGGAAACGCCCATGAACATGCCAGCCTCAACCGCGCTGACCGACGCTTCACGTGTCTCGCACAAGGAGGACATCACCCAGCATGAAATTGACGCGCTGAAAACGGAATTCAACCTGGCCGACGCCCATACCCACCAGAAACAGAGCCCGAGCCAGCGCGACATCGTCGCCAGCCTGCCGGACATCTGGTACCAGTCCGAACAACGCACGCAGTTCGAGGCGGAGCGTGCGTTTATCGAGGCGTTCTACACCCTGCACGGCCAGCACACAGCACTCGAGCGGATCGACCATATCTATCTGGTGTATGCGGCGTCCATTGGCATGCAGATCACCGCCACCTACCTGATGAAACACCGCATGCGCGTGGGCCTGATCGAGCCCTGCTTCGACAATCTGCACGACCTGATGAAGCACGCGCAGATTCCACTGTTCCCCTTGGATGAATCGCTGTTTCACGACGCGTCCACGGTGTACGACAACCTGATGAAAAACGCGCTGACGCTGGACGCGATCGTGCTGGTGGACCCGAACAATCCCACCGGCTTCAGCCAGTTCGCCCGCGACAGCAAGCCCTTTCTGGAAGTAGTGCGCTTCTGCTGCGATTTCAACAAAATCCTGATCCTGGATTTCTCCTTTGCGTCGTTCATGCTGGCATCCGGCGGTCGGCGGCCCGACGTCTACCGCATCCTGGAAAATTCCGGCGTGCGCTATATCGCCATGGAAGACACCGGCAAGACCTGGCCACTGCAGGACGCCAAGTGCGCCACCATCCTCACCAGCCGCGATCTGAATGACGAGATCTACAACATTGTCACCAGCGTGCTGCTGAACGTGTCGCCGTTCGTGCTCAACATCGTCACCCGCTATGTGCTGGACAGCCAGCAGGACGGTTTTGCATCGGTGGGCGATCTGCTGCAGCGCAATCGCGTGCGGGCCATCGAGCACCTCGACAAGGGCATCCTGCGTTATCAGACGCCGCTGATCCGCACCAGTGTCGCCTGGTTCGAAATTGCCGATCCTGAACTGTCGGCCGACCAGCTGCAACACTGCCTGCTGCAATCGCGCATCTACGTGCTGCCGGGCAAATATTTTTTCTGGAAGCACCCGGTGCGGGGCCAGCGCTTCATCCGGGTGGCACTGGCCCGCGACGAAACCCTGTTCCAGAACGCGATGTATGCCATGGAGGACGCGCTGCATGAACTCCAGTGAAACAGCGGGTCCGCACTTTGTGGATGCCACGTTCTTTCTGGGCATGCACGACAGCGACGACCAGCGGCGCATGCAATCGCTGGCGCTGTTCACGCACTGCCTGACCACCCACCTGTTCATGAATCTGGAACAGGTGGGACTGTGTGACGATGTGATCTGGTGTCGCAGCCGGCAGGAACAGGATGCCTACTATCCGTTCATGGACAATCTGCACACGCTGCTGCAAATCCAGCGCATCGGCTTCACCCGCGACGATCTGACGCGGGCGCTGCGCGATCCGCAACTGCGTCAGCTGCCGCTGCAGCAGGCCTGCACCCTGAGCCAGGTGATGAACCGTCACGGCAGGCTGCACACCCACGATCCGCTGCTGTGGCAGAACGCGGCACTGCAACCCTGGCTGGCGCCGCCGCTGCACCAGCCGGAGCAGCCGTTTCCCGCGCCGCTGGACAGCCTGTATCAGGATTCGCTGCATCTCACCCTCAACCTGCAGGAGAGCCGTTATGTCTGACAAGGATGTGTTTCTGCCGCTGGTCACGCCGTTCAACGATGCCGGCCGCGTGTGTCGTGACAGCGTGGCGCGATTGATGCGTTTCGCCCGGCCCAACGTGGACGGCTTTGTACCCTGCCTCACCTCGGGAGAAGGCTGGCTGCTGTCGGACGCGCAGTGGCACGACATGGTGCAATTCTGCGTGCAGTTCGCGGATGGCCTGCCGGTGATCGCCGGTATCGAGCGCGCCACCACCGAGGCCGTGATCGAGCGCGCCCACGTAGCCTTGCAACTGGGCGCCCAGGGCGTGATCTGCACGGCCCCGTTCCAGCCGGGCCTGTCACAGAACGCGATCTACGATCACTTCGTGCGCGTGCACGACGCCACGCCGCTGGATCTCTACATCTATTTCGAATCCACCTTGTGCAACAACCAATGGAACATCAACACCCTGCTGTCGCTGTGCGCGCTGCCACGGGTAAAGGCCATCAAGGAATCCAGCGGCGAGAACAAGGTGGCGCCACACTTGCGCAATATCCGCCGCATGGGGGTGAAGGTGTACCAGGGCTGGGAGGACAAGATCCTGGAATATGACGCCGACGGTTCCATGGTGTCGTACTGCAATCTGAATCCGCGCCTGTGCCAGGAAGTGACCCGGCAGCGCAGCTATGCGGCCAATGCGCTGATGAACGAGCAGTGTCGCAACAAGGGCGTGTTTCTGCCGGACTGGTACCGCCACCTGAAACGGGACCTGCACGCGCGCGGCATCATCCATTCCCCCCGTACCCTTGAACCCGCCAAGGACATCCCTCATGACCAGCCAGAAGCATCTCTACCTGCATAACCGCAACCGGCTGCGCGATGTCAGCAGCTTCGATCCCGACCTGCGCCGGTTTGAACGCCTGTGGATCGACCGCGTGCTGGCCAGCGATGCCAGCGCCATGAGCGCCGTCACCACCTGCGACCAGCTACTGGACCGCATCGACCAGCGTGTGCAGTGGGAGGCGCAGCATGAAACGGAAGAATCACGTTACGTGCGCGAGGCGATGACACGGCCGGAGTTCCGCATCCTGGTGCAGGAATTTGCGCTGGACGGGCTCACGGAAGCGCAATCGTTCTACTACATCATGCCGCGCCTGCCGCTGACAGCCCAGCTGCCGATGCTGCGCATCCTGATCGACGAATTCGGCTCCGCCAATCCGCAGCGCATGCACACCACGCTGTACGTCAACCTGCTGCGGGAACTGGATATGACCACCGCGCCGGAGCCGTATCTGGATCTGATCAGCGAGGCCGGTTTCGCCTTCGTGAACCAGTTCTACTGGATGACGATCCGCGCCGACGATCCGTCCTGGTTCGCCGGTGCCATCACCTATCTGGAAAGCGCGATTCCGCATTTCTTTCCCTGTTATGTGGCGGCCTGTGAACGGCTGGGGATTCGTGCACATCACTATTACAGCGAGCATTGCCACATTGATCGCTTCCACGCGCTGGAAGGCCGGCGCCTGCTGGCGGCGATGAACCGCGAGCGCGCGCTGGACCCGGGCAAGGCCTGGCAGGGCGTGTGCCTGGCCAGCACCATCACCGCGCAGGCGTTTACCGATGCCGTGCACAAGGCGCGCGCAAACCGCTGGCCCGGCCAGCCGCAGGAACCTCGCCATGAACATTCCGCCGCATAAGGAAAACGGTTTTTTTCTGCTGCATCTCGAAGACGACGTTCTGCAGGTGCCGCGCCACTGCCCCCATCGCGCCGGACGGCTGGACCACGGCCACGTCAACCGCCAGCGCAAAACCCTGACCTGTCCGCTGCACCATTCGGTGTTCTGCCTGCGCACCGGCGCGCACCTGTCCGGTCCGGACTGCGGCCCGCTGGCGCTGCAGCGTCCCGCATCCACCGGATTGCTGGCGGGCTCTGCAGAAATGCAAAGCCCGCTTGCAACGATGCCGGATTCCTAAGCAGACACCGGTTCCTACAATGGACACGTCCATCATCGACCAACTTTTCACATCACCAGGAGATCATCATGGAAAGCTTGCGTAACTTCAGTCTCGGAGCCCTGTTGCTGCGCGTGGCGCTGGGCAGCGTCCTGATCGCCCACAGCCTGTATCTGAAACTGGTCGTCTTTACCCTGGCAGGTACGGCGGCATTTTTCAGTTCCATCGGTCTGCCGGGCTGGCTGGCGTACATCGTGTTCGCGGTGGAAGCCATCACCGGTTTGACCATCCTGCTGGGCGTTTACACCCGCCTGTCGGCGCTGATCGTAACGCCGATCCTGCTGGGTGCCACCTGGGCCCACCTGGGCAACGGCTGGCTGTTCACCAATGCCAACGGCGGCTGGGAATATCCATTGTTTCTGGCGTTCATGTCGCTGAGCCTGGTGTTTATTGGCGAAGGCGAATATGCGCTGAAACCGGAAGGCGCAACGCAGCCCGATCTGAGTGCCTATCTGCGCAATCCCGGCGCCAGTCACTCCTGATCCTTTCACTCCATGCACCGCAGGTACCCGGCCATGATCAAACCCTTCAAACCCTACGCACCGGAACAACCCTGGTTGCCGTTTTCTGAAGTGCTGCTGGACTGGGACGAGGATTTCCACCAGCTGATGCTGTGCGATCACATCCGCATGGTGGCGTACGAAAGCGCCATCCGTTCGCAGGTGCGGCCGGGGCAAGTCGTGGTGGATCTGGGCACGGGTACCGGCATTCTGGCACTGTGGGCGCTGCAGGCCGGCGCCGGCCGCGTGTACGGCATCGATCTGGATGCCGACGTGCTGGAGCTGGCCACGCAGCGCATCCACGCCCACGGTTTTGCCGATCGCTTTGAAGCCGTCAACCGCCTGTCATACGATGTGGTGCTGCCGGAACCGGCAGATGTACTGATCTCGGAAATCATCGGCAACATGGGCGACAACGAAGATTTTCAGCCCATCCTGCAGGACGCCATCGCCC
>JBMOPR010000747.1:4969-6453 GCA_049323075.1 Pseudomonadota bacterium | reverse complement strand
TCGCGACACTGCCGGCAAAGCCCGTCATCGGATTGCAGCGCAGCGAGAACTTTGCGGATTACTGCGTGATCGAGGGCCAGGTGACCGTGCCCGGATTCCAGCGCGGACAGGCGCCCTATGAACTGACCGGCGGCGACGTGGTGTGGAATGCGGCCGGGCAACCGGTGCAGCAGTATTCGCGCGACGCGAAATTTGTCGTCACCATTCCCAAGCATGTGCCCATGCCGGCGTCCGGCTTTCCCATGCTGATGTTCCATCACGGTGCCGGTGGCAACGCGATCCAGGTGTACACCCGCGGGCCGTAGGTTGGCACCGGCATTGATCCAATCGATGACGTGGTGACGCTGCCGATCAAGGAAGTGGGTAACGGTCCGTCGCAGGTGGCAGCGGAACGGGGCTGGGCCAGTTCCGGATTTGGCGGGCACCTGGGCGTGGACCACCTGGGCGTGATCAATGGCTACGGCCAGTTTCCCTACAATGTGTTCAACCCGGTGGCGCTGTACAACAACTACTATCAGATGGTGTGGGAACGGGTGTATTTCCGCCGCTTCATCGATCAGCTGACAGTCAATAGCGACCTGTGCCCGGACGCAGTAGCGGCCAGCCAGGTGGCGCAGTTCCGCTTCGATCCCGACATGCAGACCGTCATGGGCCAGTCCCTTGGCAACTGGACCGCGAGCCTGCAACTGGCGGCGGACCCCGATGCCTTCGAAGGCGCCGTGCTCACCGGCGTGGCGGGCACCTGGATCAAGCTGTTCACCAACAGCGACGCCACCAGAGCCTCGCTGTTTGCCGGCGTCTTCAGCCTGCTGCCCGGCGAGAGTATCGACGACGCCCATCCGTTCCTGATGCTGATGGAATGGCTGCTGGGCGGCGCTGATCCGGTGGCGCATCTGGACGGAGTTTTCCGCTACCCCACCAAGACGGCGCCCCATGTGCTGGCGGTGTCCGGCCTGGATGACCAGGGCTCGGGCGAGCATGTGCAGCGACCGCATCTGATGGCCCTGGGGGTGGATCTGGCAGGCCCGGACCTGGGAACGACCTATGACACCACCCTGTTCCCCCACATGGCCATTGCCGGCGCGAAACAGCTGCCGTACCCGGTGGCAGGCAACATCGCCGTGCCCGGCCAGGACAATCGCACCGGCGTGGTAGTGCGCCATGAGGATACGCTGCGCCCGGACCACAACGGCCACCATGTGGCGTTCGATATGGACGCGCCGAAACATCAATACGGCTGTCTGCTGGAGCAACTGGCGGAAGGAAAAACGCCGGTGATCGGGGAAGGGTTTGAGCAAGGTGGGGCTTGCTGGTAACGGCCTTTTAGCGCAGGCTGTGAACTGCCTGCGCCAATGCTGCCACCGACAATGGCGCCGAGCCCTCTGCTTTGTTGCTCAAAGTGACATAGACGTGATGGCCGGCGCCTGCAGTGCCGGCCATCACATTCGCCAGCGCAGCGCGCGTATCCGGGTCAGGGTCCACAA
>JBMOPR010000747.1:2497-4959 GCA_049323075.1 Pseudomonadota bacterium | reverse complement strand
TACTGGCGTTGCGCTTCTTCATAACCGAACGCGCCATGCAGGGGATTGAGATTCCACCGGCACACCAGAGGGCCTGGCCACAGCGCCCGCAGGATGGGCAACTGCTCTTTGATCGGCGGCATCTTGGCGTGCAGACCCAGACCATAGGTCGCGCCGGTTTCGCGTAACACGCTGGTGAAAAACGGTGTCAGCCATTGGCCATCCCGCACCTCCACCGCCACAATCACGTCGGGCGCCCGCTCGCGCACATAGCGGATGGCATTCAGCATCGCGTGCAGTCGCTCGATCAGCTCGGGCATCCGCTTCCACCAGGATGATGGCAACGGACTGATCTGAAACAGCAGCACACCCAGTTTCGCTCCCAATCCCGCCAACGCCGGCTCAACAAAATCCAGCCGCGCCCGCTCGGGATTCAGAAAATCCTCGTTCACTTTGGTGCCACGACCCGCCCCATCCCGCAGCAGTGCATCCGTCACCAGTCCGGGCGCCTTGATCACGAAACGGAAATCAGCCGGCACTTGCGCGGCGAGTTCGGCAAACTGGGTTGTCGTCAATGGGCGATATAAACCGCGATCCAGACAAACCGTCTTGAGCAAGGGATGTTGCGCGTAGGCTGGCAAGCCATACCGGGACAATATTTCCGCCGGATAGTCGCGCTTCCAGACCAGACCGGTCCAGCCGGGATAACGCCAGGAGGACGTGCCCAGCCGCAGCGTGGGCGGCAGCGACGCAGCCAGTTCCAGCACGGCCGGTTCTGGCGTCGCCGCGCCTACGAATTCCGTTTCGGTCTCTGGAAAAAGCGCAGTCTGCATGAGCCCACCCTGGCTTGATCCGATGTTTCTATTCCCACTCAATCGTTGCTGGCGGCTTCGACGAAATATCGTACGTCACCCGCGACACGCCGGAAATTTCGTTGATGATCCGGCTCGACACTTTCTCCAGCAACTCATACGGCAGATGCGCCCAGCGCGCCGTCATGAAATCGATGGTTTCCACCGCACGCAGCGCGATCACCCATTCATAGCGACGACCATCGCCGGTCACGCCGACTGACTTCACCGGCAGGAATACGGCAAACGCCTGCGCGGTCTTGTGGTAGAAATCCGCCTTGCGCAGTTCTTCGATAAAGATGTGGTCGGCATCGCGCAGGATGTCGGCGTATTCTTTTTTCACTTCACCCAGGATGCGCACGCCCAGGCCAGGGCCGGGGAACGGGTGGCGGTACACCATGTCGTAGGGCAGACCCAGCTCCACACCGATCTTGCGCACTTCATCCTTGAACAGTTCGCGCAGCGGTTCCACCAGCTGCATTTTCATGTGCTCCGGCAGACCGCCCACGTTGTGGTGGGATTTGATCACATGCGCCTTGCCGGTTTTGGAACCGGCAGACTCGATCACGTCCGGATAAATGGTGCCCTGCGCCAGCCACTTGATGTTGTTGAGGCGGCTGCTTTCCACATCAAACACCTCGATGAAGGTGGCACCGATGATCTTGCGTTTTTTCTCCGGGTCTTTCACGCCCGCCAGTTTGCCCAGGAACAGATCCTCGGCGTCGACGCGGATCACGCGGATGCCCATGTGCTGGGCAAACATCGCCATCACCTGGTCGCCTTCATTCTTGCGCAGCAGGCCGGTGTCGACGAACACACACGTCAGTTTGTCACCGATCGCCTTGTGCAACAGCGCCGCCACCACCGACGAATCAACACCACCGGAAAGGCCCAGCAGCACTTCATCATTACCCACCTGCGCACGCACGCGGGCCACCATGTCCTCGATGATGTTGCCGGAATTCCACAGCGCCGCGCAGCCGCAGATTTCGCGCACGAAACGCCGGAGCAGTTCGCCGCCCTGTTTGGTGTGGGTTACTTCCGGGTGGAACTGCACGCCGTAGAAACGCTTGTGTTTGTTCTCCATCGCCGCGATCGGGCAGCTGGCGGTTTCGGCGATACAGTCGAAGCCGGCAGGCAGTTGCGTCACCTTGTCGCCATGGCTCATCCACACATCCAGCTTGTGGGTGCCGTCATGATCGTCGAGACCATCCAGCAAGGTGGAACCATTGCGCGTGCGCACTTCGGCATAACCGAATTCACGCACGGACGAGGTTTCCACCTTGCCGCCGAGCTGCACTGCCATGGTCTGCATGCCGTAGCAGATGCCCAGCACGGGCACGCCCAGTTCGAACACAACGGGATCGGCGCGATAGGTGTCGGCTTCGGTGACCGTTTCCGGTCCGCCGGACAGGATGATGCCGCTGGGATTGAAGGCCTTGATGTCCGCTGCGCCGGCGTCGCAGGCCCAGAGTTCGCAGTACACGCCAATCTCGCGCACGCGGCGGGCGATCAACTGCGTGTACTGGGCGCCGAAGTCGAGAATCAGGATGCGGTGGGCGTGGATGTCGGTCATAAGTCAGATTCCGGTTGGGTCAAACCTGTGGTCTGGAGAAGCGGGCTACCAGGACT
>JBMOPR010000747.1:0-2487 GCA_049323075.1 Pseudomonadota bacterium | reverse complement strand
TGCAGACACGCGGTGAATACATCCCTGTACGCTCGACTGCCGCATCCATGCGGCAGACGGTCCGCAAACCGAGCCCTGGCAGCCCGCTTCTTCTGCTCTTTTCTGCTCGTCAAAACACAAACGCCTGACCCAGGGCCAGGCGTTCGTTATGTACTCGTTGCGCCTCAACCGCCTACGCGGTAATTCGGCGCTTCCTTGGTGATGGTCACGTCGTGCACATGGCTTTCCTTCATGCCGGCACTGGTGATCTTCACAAACGTGGGCTTGGTGCGCATGTCTTCGATATTGCCGCAACCGGTGTAGCCCATGCTGGAACGCAGGCCACCCATCAACTGGTGCACGATGGCGGAGATGGGACCCTTGTAGGAAACGCGGCCTTCGATGCCTTCCGGCACCAGCTTTTCCACGCCCTGCGCTGCATCCTGGAAATAACGGTCGCTGGAGCCCTGGGTCTGGGCCATCGCACCCAGCGAACCCATGCCGCGATACGCCTTGTAGTAACGGCCCTGGTAAAGTTCCACGTCGCCCGGTGCTTCCTCGGTGCCGGCCAGCAGACTGCCCACCATGATGCAGTGGGCGCCAGCGGCAATGGCCTTGGCCAGGTCACCGGAGTAGCGGATGCCGCCGTCGGCAATCACTGGCACGTTCTTGCCCGCCAGCGCTGCGACCACGTTCGATACCGCAGAAATCTGCGGTACGCCGATGCCGGCGACAATACGGGTGGTACAGATGGAACCGGGGCCGATGCCCACTTTCACGCCATGAGCGCCCGCTTCCGCCAATGCGAGTGCGGCGTCGCCGGTGGCAATGTTGCCACCGATCACCTGGATGTCCTTGTAGGTCTGCGCGATCCAGCGCACCCGGTCGATCACGCCCTTGGAGTGGCCGTGGGCGGTATCCACCACCAGCACATCCACGCCAGCTTCCACCAGTGCCGCCACCCGTTCTTCGGTGCCGGCGCCAGTGCCCACCGCTGCACCCACGCGCAGGCGGCCCTGATTGTCCTTGCAACCATTGGGATAGGCTTCGGCTTTCAGGATGTCGGTGTTGGTGACCATGCCTTTCAAGTGGAAGTTGTCATCCACCAGCAGGACTTTCTCGATGCGGTATTTGTGCAGCAGGGATTTGATTTCGTCGGTGCTGGCGCCCTCTTTGGCGGTTACCAGCTTGTCCTTGGGTGTCATGATGCTGGACACCGGCAGTTCATAGCGGTTTTCAAAGCGCAGGTCACGGCTGGTCACGATGCCCACCAGTTCCTGCCCCTTCACCACCGGCACACCGGAGATCTTGTGGGCGTTGGTCAGATCGAGCAGCTGGCCGATGGTGGCTTCCGGATTGATGGTGATCGGATCGCGCACCACGCCGCTTTCGTATTTCTTCACCAGCCGCACCTGACGGGCCTGCTCTTCTTCCGTCATGTTCTTGTGCAGGATACCGATCCCCCCTTCCTGGGCCATCGCAATGGCCAGCCGGGATTCGGTCACCGTATCCATGGCAGCTGAAATCAGCGGGATATTCAGGGTGATATCGCGGGTCAGCCGGGTTTTCAGTTCGACGTCGCGGGGCAGGATGTCGGAGTAGCCGGGGATCAGCAAAACATCATCGAACGTAAGGGCTTCCTGGGCGATTCGCAGCATGGGCACCTGCCTGTGGGAGGGGGGAGGGCGGTTAAACGCGGAATTATAACAAAGCTGCGTGTCTGTTTGAAATAAAGCTGCTCGTCGATACAAAGCGCCACCCCGTAACGGTAAGTGTCCGGCCAGCCGGAAATCCGGCCCTGGATCAAGGCTGCGTTAGCCATTTCCAGGCACCCGGCACCTGTCTGCCGCAAAGTTGACCGGATTAAACAATTAAGCCACCTGATTCATTGCTAAGATCGACTGCCCAGACAACTGTGACTGATGGGTATCACACCTGCGCCGGCCTGCCTGTTCCGCCGGTACTTCGCGAGGGAAGCCATGCAAATCGAACCGTTTTTTCAGGTACCGCAACACCCCCACGCCACCAGCGCCGGCGATGTGCAGCTGCCATTGCTGTACAAGGAAGCCGATGCGGTGCTGGCCCTGTTCCTGTGTGACCTGGACCGGGTGCGTCAGCAATTGGAGGGAACCGGGCTGGAACCGGCGCTGGTGGTGGGCCGTCGGGCCATCGTGACGATGGCGATCTATGACTTCATCCACTGCAACATCGGCGCCTACCGCACCCTGCCGGTCTCGATTCCCGTGTGGCGCGACCAGGGCTTTCGCCCCAGGTCCGCCTGGCGCGAACTGTTCCTGCCGGCGGACAAGCGCCACATGGGGTTCTATATGCTCTCGGCGCCCACGAGCAGCAACGCCAGCTGTACCGCCGGACGGGAACTGTGGGGATTCCCCAAGCACCTGGTGGAGATCGATTTCAAACTGCAGGGCACCCGCGTCGCCTGCCGGATGTCAGCCGGTCACGATTCGCTGCTGGAATTCGGCGGCCGCGGCGTTCCGCTGAGCTGGA
>JBMOPR010000746.1:0-6583 GCA_049323075.1 Pseudomonadota bacterium | reverse complement strand
TGAAAGAGAGCAAATCACGCTTGCAGCGCAAATTGGAAGATCATGAAGCTGCGCTCCAGAACGCGCCCAGGGTGGAAAAGGAATACCGCGATCTGTTGCGCGATCTCGACAACACATCCAGCAAGTATCAGGAAGTCAAAGCCAAGCAGATGGAAGCCCAGATGGCGCGCACACTGGAAACGGAGCGTAAAGCAGAGCGTTTCACGCTGATTGAACCGCCCTTAGTGCCACAACGTCCGATGAGCCCGAACCGGCCACTCATTTTCGGTTTTGGAATAGCGCTGGCGCTGGGCGTCGCGGCGGTTCTGGTGTGGCTGTTGGGCAGGGTGGATGGCACTGTTCGATCAGCTCAGGACGTGCTGAAAATCATTGGGGTCGAGCCACTGGTGACCATTCCCCACATCGTGACGCTGGCAGAGACCAGCACCAGGAAAAGAAAACGGGTGCTGGCCTCGGTGGCTGGATTTGGTGTGGTTCTGGTTGCAATCGTGGTGACACATTTTGCTGTCGCACCGTTGGATGTGCTGTGGTACGTGACACTACGCAAGTTGGGTTAGGAGAGTGCAGGTGGAACGGAAAATTGATTACATTGACGCGATGCCGGTTGGCAACACTCAAGCCAGGATACGTACGGGACAGCCGGAGCGCAGTACGGAAATCCAGTATCCGATCCGGTATTCGCGCACCCGGATCCATCAACCGTCTGCAGCCCTGCTTGAGCGCAATCGCATTCTGCACGAAGGTAGCACTGGAGACGTGGTGTATGCATACAAGATGTTGCGCACCCAGGTGCTGAAGAAGTTGCAGGACAATGGCTGGAACAGCGTAGGGTTGATCGGTGCGCGGGCGCAACAGGGTGCCACGTTGACGTCAATCAATCTTGCTACGGCCATCGCCATGGACCCGCGCCATACCGCGTTGCTGGTGGACCTGAATCTCAGAAATCCTGCTGTCCATCGCTATTTCGGCTATGAGCCGGCACAGGGTGTCGAAGACGTCCTGCTGGCAGGAGCCAGTGTGGAAAGCGCGCTGTTCAATCCCGGTGTCGAAGGATTGCTCGTATTGCCTGCACGAGCGCCGTGCCTGAATTCTTCCGAGTTGCTTAGTGGTCCGGAGATGCACCGGCTGATAGTGGATCTCAAACAGCGCTATGCATCCAGAATCATCGTGTTTGATCTGCCGCCAGTACTGGAGGCGGAAGACAGCATTTCCTTTGCGGAATACTATGATGCTGGGTTGCTTGTCATCGCCGATGGCGTCACCTCCAGGGCTGACGTCGAACGGACTGCAAATCTGGTTGGTCGCAAACCGATGCTTGGATCGGTGTTCAACAATGCATTCTAGCTGGATGTCCTGTTCCGGTTGGCTGCGTCGGCGTGGCCATGCTGGTCTGGCTCTGTGGAGTATCTGCTTCATCCTGAGGCTGAGTCCGGGGCCTGTAATGGCGGTCAGTCTGGTGCCGCAGACCTGCGACTTGCCGGCCTATGGTAACTGGAACAACGGCATGAGGCCTAATGGTTACGGTGTGGATTTGCAGTTGGATTGGGTAAAGCAGGGGCACCGGATTTCACCCTGGCTGCCCCTGCCGCTGCCACACCAGACGCTGCAGGTCTCCCGGTATGAAAGTGCCTTGCGTGAATACCGCGCCCGCCGTTTGCCTATCACGTTTACCGGCACCCAGTGGGAATACCTCCTCAGCGAACAGCCCTATCTCCGTATCAAGGATGATACCAATCCCAATGTGCTTGGCCACAACGGCCTCAACGAACGGCGCCTGTCACCGTTTGGCAGTGAAAAATACTGGTATGAGGTTGGCAAAAGCTGGACCGATCGCGAGATGTTCCGGCAGTTGGCAAATATTTATCCCGACCCGCCACAGGTCGTTCTGCTTTCCAACAACGAGCATCCGCTACTGGGCTGGCGCGAACTCGAACGCGATCGCCGTTTCGTCAGCCGCTATGGCAGCAAACTGACGGATGAACAGAAGCGCGAACTGGCCGCGTCCTTGTGGGAGAAGCTTTACCAGGCACTGCATCAAGGAATGCGGGACGGTCTGGCGGCAACACCGTGGAAAGACCGGGTACGACTGGTGGGGTTTCTGGCCAACGGCAGCATGAACATGGGCCGCGACAGCGGCTGGATGTTCGAGCGTCTGCATACCCGTGATCGCATCGATCCCTATTCCCGGTTCTGGGACGGTTCGAGTTATGACATTTACTATAACAGCGAGGAAACGTTGCTGCGGTCGGCGCCGTACCGAGCGATGAATTCGGTGTTCATGGTTGAGGAAAACCGCAGGACAAAGCGCGACTACTATGCGGAACTTTCCATTTGGGATGGGCATACTTATGACCGCCAGGACTGGCGCCGGCATCAGGAGAATAAACAACCGGGATCAAGTCTGAGTGCCTTCGTGGCGCTGGGCACGCTCGGCATGTGGCTGCTCAAACCGGAAGTGGTCCGCGAATTCCGTTTCTACGACGAGAGCTACCACAACAACCGCGAATACACGCAGGGAATCATGGCTCGCATTGACGCGGTGTCGTCGGACCCGGTACTGAAATCATTTTGGTGCAACGGTGAACTGGTTAAGAATGTCCGCGTGGTGCATCCGTATCAGCATTCGGTTCCAGCAAAATACCAGGCGGAGTCGCGCTGGTACTTTCTTGATGTCGAGCCCGCATCGGCAAGTCCAGCCCGTGCCAACCCAGATCGCTATGCTGCCGCCATTGCCTTGCGCAAGGGCCGGGTGCCTGACCGGTCATGGCTGGTGTATGGCTACAGCTACGGCGCTGTCAGTGGGGGAACCGCAGCACGGCTGATGCTGCCGGATTTTGGAATGATTGATGTGACGCTCCCGACAGCGGGCGGCTACTTTCTCGTGAGCGAGAAGACCCGCTCCGTCAAGCCGCTGCATGTTGGCGGCAATGCGGGAATGCAGTAGCCCATGAAAGCAGTCGTGCCCTTTGTGCTGATGCTGTACCTGGGGTTGGCACCAATTTATTGGTTGCCCGGGATTCCGTTTGAAATGCTGGCCCAGTTCAAGACCGGATTATTCGTGCTGGCAGCAGGCCTGCTGTTCCTGACGGGCGTTGTTGGCGAAAGGGCTCATTTTCCTCCTGGCCTGTTTGGTCCTGCGGGCCTCGGGCTTTCTCTGCTGGCAATTACCGGCGGCATATTCCAGTCTGAAATCGCGCCGGCCGTGACAGCTGTCAAGGATTACCTGCTGGTATTTTCCACACTGTGGATGTTCTACCTGCTGGTGCAGATGCAGATGGATGTCGAAAAAATCCTGCTGGGCGCCAGTCTGCTGGTCGCGATTGCCTGCGTGCCGGTGTTTGCAAGCAAATATCTGGGCGGACCCGATTTCGCGGGGCCTTCGCAGTTTGTTGCAGATCATCTCTGGATCAGTGGTTTCAGCAGCGTGCGCACCGGCTGGTCCAATGGAATTGCGTTATATGTCGCGCCGCTCCTGCTTGTTCTGGTCCGGCCCATGCGAAGTGGGTTTCTACTGAAGGCGCTATGTGGATTGGCGGTGTGCGCCATTATCCTGGCGCAGATCACAGTGGCGGGCAGGGCAGGGATGGTGGCGTCGCTTCTGGTGTTGCTGTTTGCATTTTCCACCCGGGGATATCGTACAGTGTTGCTGGTGATCGCAGTCGCTGGCATTGTGTTCGTGGCGCTGAACCCGAACACCGTGGCTTCCCACTTGCGCATCACCCGTGACCCCGCCACGCAGCAGGGCGCGGATGATATCGACACCATCAGCGCCGGGCGCCTGCAGGGTGATATTGTAGGCATTCAGCGGGCATTGGAGAGTCCTCTGATTGGTCATGGTTTGCGGAATGCCGTTGTTGGCGACGGCGAAATTCACAATTTGTGGATCAGGCTGGCCAACGAATCGGGCCTGTTCGCACCTATCGTGTTACTCGTTATTGTGGCCGGCGTGAGCCGGCGCGCATTGATGATGGTGCGGCAAGCAGGGTTCGACCGGCGGCAGCGCTTCCGCAGCAATGTCTGTCTGGGAGCCATTGCGGGCGGGGTGTTCATGTCGATGGTTGAGCCACGCATCTTGCTCGGCACTTTCCAGATTTCGGTAATGTGGTGGGCATTTGCCGGCCTGGTCTGTGCGTCTGCACTGCGCCGACCGGTGCGTGAGCAACCTGTTGTTGCAGCGACGCAGCCGCCGTTGATGAATTTTGTCTGAATGATGATGAGGAGCCGTACGTTCCGCGATGTAATCACCACCAGTTTCTGGGCCTTGGTGAATGCCCTGTCGTCGCGCTTGCTGAATCTGTTGACCATGCTGCTGGCCGCGCGCGCGTTGACGGCCGGGGAGTACGGATCGCTCGCACTTATGCTGAATTCGGCGCAGGCGTGGTCATTGTTGATCGGAGCCGGCTTCAGCCTGACGCTGTCGCGCTTTGTGGCCAGTTACCGGGAAAGCCAGGCTTCGCGCACGCCCGGGCTGGTCGTCACGCTGTTGTTGACAGCGCTGCTGCTGACGGTGCTGGTTGCCTGTTCCCTGATGACGTTTGCGGAGCCGCTTTCCCGCCAGTTTTTTGCCGGCAGCCTGCTGAGTGACGACGTCGTTGTGGTGGGCATGTGGACGTTCCTGCTGGCACTGGTCACAGTGGTGCAGGGTGCGCTGTCGGGCTTTGAAGCCTTTCGCCAGAACGCGCTGATTGGTTTGGGTTGCGGGTTGTTGGTGCTGCTGCTGGTGTTTGCCGGGCCTGCCACGAATCAACGCTGGGTGCTGGGATCACTGCTTGCCGGCAATGTGTTGACGTTGCTACTTTCCGGCGTGCTGCTGTTGCTGCGTGTGAAGACGTTGTATCAACCAGGAAACCGGCTGGTTGATGCGGCTCATCTGGGACCGGTGCTGCGTTTTGGTTTGCCCGCACTGTTGGGTGGAGTAATCGTCACCCAGTCGCAATGGCATGCCAATGTGGAAGTGGCATCTACCCTTGGCGGGCTGCAAAAAATGGCGGGTCTCAGCGTTGCGTTGCAGTGGTATGCCATCGTGCAATTCGTTCCCGGCGTGATCGCCAATTCCATGTTGCCGATGCTTGCACGAACCGAGCGTGATCCTGGCACGGCGCGAAGAATTTTCCGGCTTGGACTGGGCGTAAATCTTGTCGCTGCGATTGTCATGGCGACGGCAGCCATATCTGGCCGCCATCTGATTCTGGCGTTGTATGGAGACCACTATCCTGCTTTTGCCGAAGCTTTCATGGTACTGGCTCTGGCGGCCAGTATCGCAGGCAGCGTGTCCATGCTGATGCAGAAAATTGCCAGCCACGGCAAGGCAGTCACGTTGCTGCTGATTACCCTGGTCTGGTGCGCGACATTCTTTGCGACACTGGCCGGCACCGGCGGTGAGAATCCGCTGCCGGTTGATGTGGCTGTCGCGTATCTGGTGGCGAATGCTGTTCAGGCAACTGTTGCTATTGCCTGGTTTTTTTGGCGGAAAGGCGGTGGGTAATGCAACCTGAATTTCTTACTTGCGCGCACTATCAATCCAAAGAATTCACTTTTATACGGCCGTGTTATGACCACTGCAAGCGCGCTTAAAATTCATGTCTGGATGAACTTTCCGTCGCACCACCAGAGCGGGCTGTTCGCCAGTCTGTTGCGGCGCGGTGTCGATCTACAGGTGACCTACTATGAAGAGGTCAGCGCCCAGCGGCTGGCTTTGGGCTGGTCCGGAACGGGCGATGGTGCGCCCTGGGAATGCTTTCTTTCCCGCTCGGGTGCATCGGCAGTCGAGCGTCTGACGCAACTGCATGATTATGTGCATATCATTCCCGGTTACGGTTCGCCGCTGTTGCGTGAGTTGGTGGCGGCGGTGTGTCGACAGAATATTGCCTGGTGCCACTGGAGCGAGGCGGCGCGTCCGGGTTGGCGCTGGTGGGCAAGGCTGCTCACCAAGAAGCGCCATGCGCGCAGAGTCAATCGTCATGCGTTGGGCGCGTTTGCGCAAGGCGTACTGGCGCGGCAGGATTTCATGCGCTGGGGCATGGCGCCTGAGAAAATTGCCGATCTTGCCTATTCAGTAAACTTCGACGCATCTGCAGCGGAGCCGGAAAAGTCCATTATCGATTTTGCCGCCGGTCGAGGTGTGTTTCTGTTTGTCGGCCGGCTGGACCATGGCAAGGCCATCGATGTTCAGCTGCATGCATTGGCGAAATTGGGGAAGGCCGCTGCGTCCTGGTGTCTGGTGCTGGTGGGCAGTGGTGACACCCAGCCTTACCGCACACTTGCGGCCAGTCTCGGCATTGCCGATCAGGTGCTGTTATTGCCGCCCGTACCCTGGGAGCGGATTGCGTCGATTCATCAGGCGGGTGATGTGCTGCTGTTGCCCAGCCGCTATGAAGGCTGGGGTGCGGTGGCGAATGAGGCCGCGGCAACCGGCAAGGCGCTGATCATGTCGACGGCCTGTGGCGCAGCCTGGCACCTGATCAATCCGGGTGTGAATGGCTATATGGTGGCACCGGGAAGTGCGGAATCCCTGGCAGGCGCCATGCGTCGTTATATTCAGGGTGGCCGGGCGCTGGCGCGCATGCATGGCGAGCGGTCGCGC
>JBMOPR010000745.1:0-6586 GCA_049323075.1 Pseudomonadota bacterium | reverse complement strand
TGGAAGAACGATCTGGTGCTGCCGGCCATCGCGCAGTCACGGGCGGTGGACGAGGCGGAACTGCGCGCCGCCCGCACCTACGAACAGTACAACCGCATGTTGCGCGCCTACAACGCGGTGGATTTCGACGATCTGATTTTGCTGCCGACTTTATTGTTCCGCGACAACGACGAAGCGCGCGAACGCTGGCAGCACAAGATCCACTACATGCTGGTGGATGAATACCAGGACACCAACACCTCGCAATATTTGCTGGTGCGGCTGCTGGTGGGCAAGCGCGCCCGCTTCACCGTGGTGGGCGACGACGACCAGTCCATTTACGCCTGGCGCGGCGCCCGGCCGGAAAATCTGGCGCAGCTGGCACAGGATTATCCGGCGCTGAAAGTGATCAAGCTGGAACAGAATTACCGCTCCACCGGCCGCATCCTGAAAGCCGCTAACCAGGTGATCGCCAACAATCCCCACGTGTTTGAAAAGCAGTTGTGGAGTGAACACGGCATCGGCGAACACATCCGCGTCGTGCGCTGCCGCAGCGAGGATCACGAGGCGGAAAAAATCGCTTCCGACATACTGAACCAGCATCTGCAGAAGAAGCGGCAGTTTCGCGACTTCGCCGTGCTGTATCGCGGCAATCACCAGTCGCGTTCCATTGAAATGAAGTTGCAGGCATTCCAGGTGCCGTACAAGGTCAGTGGCGGCACCTCATTTTTCTCCCGCGCCGAAATCAAGGACATCATGGCCTATCTGCGCCTGCTGATTAACAGCGACGACGACAACGCTTTCCTGCGCATCATCAACACACCCCGGCGCGAAATCGGCCCCACCACGCTGGAACAGCTGGGCCACTACGCCCAGGAACGCGGCCGCAGCCTGTTTTCGGTGTGCTGCGAAATGGGACTGGCGGAGCATGTGAAGGCCAAGCAGCTGGCGGTGCTGAACCGCTTCCACAACTGGATCGACGAAACCCGCGAGAATATCCAGCGCGGCCATGCGGTGGGTGCCATCAAGCAGATGATCCGCGACATCGACTACGAGCAGTGGCTGAATGAACAGTCCTCCAGCCCGAAGATGGCGGAGCGGCGCATGGAGAACGTGTGGCAGCTGGTGCAGTCCATCGAGCGCATGCTGGAAAAGACCGACGACGAAAACGATGTGGAAGCGGTGATCGGCAAACTGGTGCTGCTGGACATTCTGGAACAGCAGCAGGAAGAGGATGAATCCGACAAGGTGCAGCTGATGACGCTGCATGCCTCGAAGGGGCTGGAATTTCCCTACGTATTCCTGATGGGGATGGAAGAGGAACTGCTGCCCCACCGCAACAGCATCGAGGACGGCAACATCGAGGAAGAACGTCGCCTGATGTACGTGGGCATCACCCGCGCGCAGAAAGAATTAACGCTGACCTACACTGCGAAACGCAAGCAGTACGGCGAGGAATTCGAACCGACTCCGAGCCGCTTCCTGGATGAACTGCCGCAGGACGATCTGCGCTGGGAAGGCCGCGGCGAGAAGAAATCCAAGGAGGAAACCCAGGCGATTGGCAGTGCGCATATTGCCAATCTGAAGAATCTGTTTGATTGAGTGGCAGTAGCGACAGGGAAATAAAATAGGCCGGCGTGAACGCCGGCCAACTCAAGGAGAGAAACGTGAATTCTGGAGATCAGTCGCCGATGGGCAGGCTGTAGGAAGCGACAAATTTCAGGTCGTCATCAGATTCCTGGTCTACCTGCTGGCTGAAGGTGAAGGACAGGTTGTCGTTGTAGGCGTAAGTCAGGTTAACGTGCACCATCTGATCTTCATCAACACCCGTTACGTTGTCGTGCTTGCCCACCAGCACGCTGAACGCGTCGAAGCTGTAAGACAGAGTGTAATATTCATAACCGGACCCGCCGGCAATGTTGTCATACACAGATGCTGTAAGGCCTGCAAAGCCAATGGACAGCACTGCATCGCTCAAGCCGCCGAAGTCGTCAATGTATTCTGGAACAGTCGGATCGTCATCATCCTTGCTCGGATACATGTAGTTCCATGCGCTCAGATCGATGGTCACACCACCAAATTCTGCACCGTAACCCACGTAAAGATCGTATTCAGTACCCCACAAGGAGTCACCGCTGCTACCCCAGACGCCGCCGTAGAAGCCCGCTGCACTTACTTTCAAATCACCGGAAACAGCGGCAAGACCACCTTCCGAGCCACCCAAATCAATACCACGCCACAAATACATGTTGGCCACGCCCACGGAACCGGACACGTCAACGCCTTCGGCATTGGCGGTGTGGGCAACGCCCATTGCACCTGCTACAGCCAGGGACAGAGCGCTAAGACGCAGCATTTTGGTTTTAGTGTTGAACATAAAAAATAACCCCCAGAGGTTAGACGATATAAGGTTTGCACCTTGGTTAGCGAACTCGCTGATGATTTAGCACAGAGTGTGCCAGCGTCGCGGAGGCCTCGAATACTGCGGCTTTTGCGCGCGTTTTACGTTTGTGAATTTCACACAAATGTCATGTCAGCACAAGCATGGTGCGCGCCTTTTTGGTGCGTGTGCATTATTGGTGCGAAAATAGCAGACTGATTTGGCCCGCCGGATTGTCATCACAGCGGGCCTGAATATACGACCGTGCGAACGACGGTCAGGGTGTGGCAGCGGCAGGCTTCTTCTGCGCAGCGGCGGCAGGCGATGCAGCCGGCTTCTTCAGCTGCTGCTCCATCTGCGCTATGCGTTTCTGTAGCGCATCCAGCGACTGATTGATCTTCGTCAAGGAAGCCTCCAGCCGATCCCCCTGCTGTTGCACCAATTCCTTCGACGCGAGCCCGGCTACTGTCACTTTCAGTGCGGCCACGTCCTGGGAAACGGCATTCAGCCCCTGCTGCGTCACCGCCTGGCTCTGGGCTTTTTCCTGTACCAGCTCTTCCATGCGTCCCCGCAAATCCTGCTGCACCACAATCTGGCCCTTGGCCCCGTCGCGGCCCGGCTTGCCGGCCTGACCCAGAGCGCCCTCCTTGCCACCCGCCATCCATTTCTTGTTGCCGGTGAGGGTCTTCATATTCACGAAGCGGCCGTCGGCCCCTTTGCCACCCGGTCCACCCGCGCCTTCGGCACCGCCCTTGCCGCCGGGGGCATTGACGCTGATACGGGTACCCAGCGTGCCGGTGATCCCGCTCTCGGGCAGCAGGGTGTACAGCACGCGGACATGGCCGCCGCTGCCACCATCGCCGCCGTCGCCACCCTGACCGCCATTGCCGCCCTTGGGAGCGTTACAGGAATCATAATCGCCACCCGGACCGCCGGCACCGCCACTGCCACCCTTGCCGCCGTCACCACCCCGGGTATCGATCTGCAGCGAATCCAGCTGCGCGATTCGCAGCGTCAGCGACAGCGCCACCCCATCTTTTCCGGCACCGCCATGGGTGCCCGCACCACCGTCTGCGCCGTCCTTGCACTGTTCCGAGGCAGCGGTGACAGAGCTGCCATCCTGCCCCGCCGCACCGGCGCTGCCCGGCGCCAGAATACGGCTGTTCTTGCCGAACAGCGCCCGCTGCGCATCGATCTGGACTTCGCCGAGGGAGGCCGGAATGGCCAGGGTTGCACCGTCTTCCAGCACCAGTTCATCCAGCACCCACTCCGACCGGGATGCGTCCAGGGTCAGGGTTTCGCCGGATTTCACCCGGATCAGATCGCCCGCCTGCGCCAGGGAGCCAATCACGCAGGCCAGCAGGCCAAGGGTCACTCGTTGCATAGGGATTTCCCTTTTGAAAAAAGTAGAGGGTGGAGATACGTATCAATGGTAGCCGCTTGCACCGTTCTGGAACAGCACGGGCCGGAGCGGGGAAACCGCAGGCAAAAAAAACCGCTGCGCCGGACAGAGATCCGCCGACGCAGCGGGGAAAGAAACCCGCTGGCTACACTGCGATGTAGCGCCGGACCTTCTCTTCTTCCATATCCTTGCCCAGCCCGGCCATCACTACTTCGCCCCGGTCCATCACGGCATAGTTGTCGGCCAGCTCGCGGGCGAAATCGAAGTACTGTTCCACCAGCAGGATTGCCATTTCACCGCGATCCCGCAGCAGTGAAATCACGCGCTGGATATCCTTGATGATCGACGGCTGGATGCCCTCGGTGGGCTCGTCCAGAATCAGCAGGCGCGGTTTGGTGACCAGCGCGCGGGCAATCGCCAGTTGTTGCTGCTGACCGCCGGACAAATCACCGCCACGCCGTTTCAGCATTTTGTAGAGCACGGGAAACAGCTCATAAATCTCTTCCGGAATTTCACGCTCGCCACGGGGCAACACGGAGAAACCGGTTTTCATGTTTTCCAGCACGGTGAGCTGCGAGAACACCATGCGCCCTTGCGGTACATAGGCGATGCCGCGCTTGGCGCGTTCGTGGGCGGCCAGGCCGGAGATGTTATGACCTTCCCACATAATGGCGCCGTTGCGAATGGACTGGTGGCCGGCCACCGCACGCAGCAGCGAGGTTTTTCCCACGCCGTTACGACCCATCACGCAGGCCACCTGGCCTTTTTGCGCTTCGAAGCTGACTTTTTTCAACGCCTGGCTGGCGCCGTAAAACAGGTCGATATTCTGAATGCTCAGCATTGGTCAACGCCCCAGGTACACTTCGATGACTTCTTCATTGTTCTGCACTTTTTCCAGCGTGCCTTCCGCCAGCACGCGGCCTTCATGCAAAACGGTAACGGGGCAATCCAGCGCCTTGATGAATTCCATGTCGTGCTCCACCACCACCACAGAGCGCTCGCCGCTGATTTCCCGCAGCAGTTTCGCGGTAAGCGACGTTTCGTGATCAGTCATACCGGCGGCCGGTTCGTCCACCAGCAAAAGGTCAGGGCCCTGGATCAGCAGCATGCCGATCTCCAGCCACTGCTTCTGTCCATGCGACAGTGCGCCTGCCAGCCACTGCCGCTTTTCCGCCAGCCCCACCAGCTCGACAATTTCATCGATGCGCTTGCGCTGATCGCCATTGAGCTTATGGAACAGTGAACGGAACACGCCTCGATTGCCTTCCAGCGCCAGCTCCAGGTTTTCGAAAATGGTCAGGCTTTCGATCACCGTCGGTTTCTGGAATTTACGGCCGATACCCAGGTTGGCGATTTCGGCTTCGTCGTGCTGCGACAGGTCGATGGTGTCCCGAAAAAACACTTCGCCGGTGGTCGGTTTCACCTTGCCGGTGATCACGTCCATCATGGTGGTCTTGCCTGCGCCATTCGGCCCGATGATAGCGCGCAGCTCGCCCGGCGCCACCGTAAACGACAGGTTGTTCAGCGCCTTGAAGCCGTCAAAGGAAACCGTCACACCGTTCACGTACAGGATATGCTTGGGGATGTGGCCAAACTGGATGGTCATGGCGCGGGCTCCTGCAGGATCTTGCTGTCGTTCGCCGGCGTGCTTTCAGTGCTGCCGCCGGACTGCTGTGCCACTGTCCGGAAGGCCGTGCGCTCCGCCCGCTTCTGCTTGAGCTGCTGCACGATGCCCACCACCCCTTGCGGGAAAAACAGGGTAGACACCACGAACAGCGCGCCGAGCATGAACAGCCAGACTTCCGGAAACGCGCCCGTGAAAAAGGTTTTGCCGTAGTTCACCAGAATCGCACCAATCACTGCGCCATACAGGAAACCGCGGCCGCCCACCGCCACCCAGATGATGATCTCGATGGAGTTGATTGGCGAAAATTCACCGGGATTGATGATGCCCACCTGCGGCACATAGAGCGCACCGGCAATACCCGCCAGCATGGCGCTGAGCACAAACACGAACAGCTTGTAATGCTCGACGCGGTAACCGACAAAACGGGTGCGGCTTTCCGCATCGCGAATCGACACCAGCACGCGGCCGAGTTTCGACGCCACCACAAACCGGCACAGCAGGTAACCCAGAATCACCGCCAGTCCTGACAGCACAAACAGCGCCACCTTGGTGTTATCGGACTGCAGGCTGAAACCGAGAATATCCTTGAAATCCGTCAGACCGTTATTGCCGCCGAAGCCCATGTCATTCTGGAAAAACGCCAGCATCAGCGCATAGGTCATCGCCTGCGTGATGATGGAGAGATAAACGCCGGTAACGCGGGAACGGAACGTGAGCCAGCCGAACACAAAGGCGAGGATTGCCGGCGCCAGCAGCACCATCAGCATGGCAAAGGCGAAATTATCGAAACCGTACCAGTACCACGGCAGTTCCGGCCAGTTCAGAAACACCATGAAGTCCGGCAGCAGCGGATTGCCATACACACCGCGATCGCCGATCTGCCGCATCATGTACATGCCCATGGCATATCCGCCCAGCGCGAAGAAAGCGCCGTGGCCCAGGCTGAGAATGCCGCAGTAACCCCAGATCAGATCCACCGCCAGTGCCAGCAGCGCGAAGCACAGGTATTTGCCCAGCAGGCCGACAGTGTAAGTGGACACGTGAAAAATGGAATCCGGCGGCACCAACAGATTCAGCAGCGGAATGATGATGATCGTCGCCAGCACCACCGTCAGCAGACGCTTGCCGGCCACATCATTGAGCAACCAGCCGAGCCGGGAATTTTCCAACACTTTTGCATGATCCATCGTCGTGTCAT
>JBMOPR010000744.1:0-6606 GCA_049323075.1 Pseudomonadota bacterium | reverse complement strand
GAAATCCCAGTATTCCGGCTACCGCGCCGTGGTGATCTGCCCGGCAGAAGCCATGAACGTCAACGCCTCCAATGCGCTGCTCAAATCCCTGGAAGAGCCGGGGGAGAAAACCCTGCTCAGTCTGGTATCGCACCAGGTCAGTGGCGTGTTGCCGACGATTCGCAGCCGCTGCCAGGTGATGGAGTTTCCGCTGCCGGCGCGGGAGCCGGCGCTGTCCTGGCTGGGCAGCCTGCTGGGGGAGGACGCGGGCAAGGCCGAGCGTCTGCTCAATGTGGCAGGCGGCGCGCCGGTGCTGGCGCTGGATCTGAATCAGAGCGAATGGATCGGCGAGCGTTCAACTGTGCTGCAGCACTGGCTGGGTGTGCTCACGGGCAAACGCGACCCGGTGCGTACGGCGGAGGGTTGGCAGCAGTATCCGCTGCTGGAACTGGTGAGCTGGTTGCTGGCCTGGCAGATCGACCTGATGAAAGTGGTGGCCGGCGTGCCTGCGCAAGTGGTGAACCAGGATCTGCTGGCGGACCTCAACGCCGTGCAGGGCCGCATCAATCCGGACCGGCTGTTCGGCTGTTACGGCCATCTGCAGCAGGTGCGCCGCATGCTGAGCGGGCCCAGCAACCCCAACCCCCAGCTGCTGCTGGAGGAAATCCTGCTGAAATGGTCGCAGGCCCGGGCCTGAGTGCTGGCATTGAGGGGCCAGGCTGCTACACTGACGGATAAACGGAAATGGATTTGGTTATAAAATCCTGTCTTTTTTCAAGCCATTAGTGGAATAGCTATGTCGATCGGTGGTTCTCGCAGCGGTATTCTCTCTCTTACCATCAAGGACAAGGCCGTGCTGTATGCGGCGTATATGCCGTTCGTGAAAAATGGCGGGTTGTTCATTCCCACCAACAAGCAGTACAAGCTGGGCGAGGAAGTGTTCCTGCTGCTGAACCTGATGGAAGAGACCGAAAAGATTCCGGTGGCGGGCAAGATCGTGTGGGTAACGCCCAAGGGCGCCCAGGGCAACCGCGCCGCCGGCATCGGCGTGCAGTTCAACGATCAGGACGATACCGCGCGCAAGAAAATCGAAACCTACCTGGCCGGTGCGCTGCAGTCGGATCGCCCCACGCACACCATGTAGTTCCCATGTGGTTGCCCATTTGGTTTTCCGGGCAATCCCGCGCGCCAGATCCATGCCGCAGGCAGGCTGGCGCAACTCGAATCCCCCCGCGCTTCCATGTAAACTTCCCGGATTCGCAATCCTGTTTTCTGCATTCGGATTTTTCACCGGAAGGCTGTCCTGTTCATGCCCGCTGATGCTCTGCTCTCTGATTCGCTGCCCCCTGATTCCCGGCCAGGCGAATTCCCGCTGGTTGATTCCCACTGTCATCTGGACAAGCTGGATCTGGCGCCCTATGACGGCGATCTGGCGTCCGCGTTGCAGGCTGCGTTTGCCCGGCATATCAGTCATGTGGTGTGCATTGGCATCGATCTGGAGAACATCGCCACGGTGTTGAATATTGCGCAGCAGTTTCCCGCCGTGTTTGCGTCGGTGGGCGTGCATCCGCTGTACCGCGAAAGCCGCGAGCCAACGCTGGGCGAGCTGGTGGAACTGGGCGCGCATCCCAAGGTGATTGCCATCGGCGAGACCGGGCTGGACTATTTTTATGGCGACGGCGACCTGCAATGGCAGCGCGACCGCTTCCTGATTCACATCGATGCGGCGCGTCAGAGCGGCCTGCCGCTGATCATCCATTCCCGTGGCGCGAAAGAGGACACGCTGGCGTTTCTGCGCGAGCGCGGTGCCGGTGAGGTGCGCGGTGTGATGCATTGTTTCACCGAGGATCTGGACATGGCGAAACGCGCCATCGATCTGGGTTTTCTGATTTCCATTTCCGGTATCGTCACCTTTCGCAATGCGGATGAACTGCGGGCCGTGGTGAAGGCGCTGCCGCTGGATCGCCTGCTGGTGGAGACCGATGCGCCCTGGCTGGCGCCGATTCCCTATCGCGGCAAATCCAATGAGCCGCGTTATGTGGTGGAAGTGGCGCAAAAAGTGGCGGAAATAAAAGGCGAGACACTGGAAGCGGTGGCCCGGCAGACCACTGACAATTTTTTCAACCTGTTCAGCCGCGCGACGCGGTAACCGCAGGCCTGCGAGGGAAACGGAACCATCATGACGAACGAAACCCTGTTGCTGACCGGTATTGCCGTTGCACTGATCATCGGTGGCGGCGCCGGCTTCCTTATTGCGCATCTGCGCCAGCAGACCCGGCTGCAGAAAGCGGAGCTGGATGCCAGCCACCAGACGCAACTTTCCAGCCAGCAGATTGCCCAGCTGCAACAGGCAGTGGATGAGGCGCGTCAGCGTGTCCAGCAGGCCGAAACCGATCTGCGCAGCGCCACCGCTGACAAGATCGAGATTGAAAAGAAATGGGTGCAGGCGCAGGAGCAGATCCGCCAGCACGGGCTGACCCTGGAACGGTTGCAGAAAGCGGAAGATCAGGTGGTGGCACTGCAGTCGGCGCTAAAAACCGAACATGGCAAGGTGATGGATCTGGATGCGCGGCTGCAGACATCACGCAGGGAAACCGAAGAGAAAGTCAAACTGCTGCAGGATGCGCGGGAGCAGATGAAACTGGAATTCCAGTCCATCGCGCAAAAGCTGTTTGACGACAAGAGCGAGAAATTTTCCCAGCAGAGTAAATCCAGCCTGGGGGAACTGCTCAATCCGCTGAAGGAACAGCTGGGTGACTTCAAGAAAAAAATCGAGGACGTCTACGACAAGGAAACCCGTGACCGGGTGTCGCTGTTCAACGAGATCGTCGCGCTGAAAGACCTGAATTCAAAAATGAGCGCGGAGGCGCTGAACCTGACCCGCGCGCTGAAAGGCGACAGCAAGGCCCAGGGCAACTGGGGCGAGATGGTGCTGGAAAAAGTGCTGGAAGCGTCCGGTTTGCAGAAAGGGCGCGAGTATGAAACACAGGGTCAGTACAGCAACGACGATGGCCAGCGCCTGCGCCCGGACGTGATCGTGCATCTGCCGGACAGCAAGCATATCGTAATCGACGCGAAAGTGTCGCTGGTGGCGTGGGAGCGTTACAGCGCGGAAGAGGAGGGCGGTCAGGCCGTGCACCTGCAGGCGCATATCGAGTCCATCAAGTCCCACATCCGCGAACTCAGCCACAAGAATTACCAGGATCTGTACGGCATCAACACGCCGGATTATGTGTTGATGTTCGTGCCGATCGAGCCGGCGTTTCTGAAAGCGCTGGAAACCGATCCCGAACTGTTCGCCCAGGCGTTCCAGCGCAATATCATGCTGGTGTGCCCGTCCACACTGCTGGTGAGCCTGAAGACGATTCACAATATCTGGCGTTACGAATACCAGAACCGCAATGCGCTGGAAATTGCACGGCAGGCGGGGGCGCTGCACGACCAGTTCGTGCTGTTTGCCGAGTCACTGCAGGATGTGGGAGACAAGATCGGCAAGGCGCAGCAGGCGTATGACACTGCGCACAAGCGGCTGGTGTCCGGCAAGGGCAATCTGGTGCGGCGGATCGAGCAGCTGGAAGTGCTGGGCGCGAAGGCGCGGAAAAAAATCCCGGAATCGTTGCGGGAATCGCAGGAAGAAACCCTGGCGGCGTTGCCGGGGGATGACGATCTGCTGCCGGCCATTGCGCTGGACGATGAGCCGGAGAAAACCTGACAGGAATGTGATGAAACCGGCCACTGAAGAAAATCTGCTGTTGCATGAACTGCTCTCAGGCTGTCGCCAGCATATCTACCATAACGTGCCGCAGCAGCTGGACGGCATGGGTGTTTTTCATTGTCATCAGCGCCAGTCCCTGCGCGCCGTCCCCATTCATCAACCCTCAATGATTCTGGTGCTGTGTGGAGAAAAGCACCTGCACCATGCCGGCAGCCTGACCCGATGCGCAGCCGGCAAGTTGTTGCTGCTACCCGCCATGTGCGAAGTGCAGCTGGAAAATATTCCCGACCCTGCCGGCCAGGAATATCTGGCGCTGTGTATCTCCATTGCGCCGCAAACCGTCACCCGTTTCATCAACGGATTTGCCACCACACTCAACTGGCGTGAACAGACATCGCTGTTGTGCGCACAAGCACCGGACACCATTCTGCTGTCGCTGCTGCAACGGTTGCAGTGGAGTCGTGCCGGTGCCAGCGACGAGTTGTTGCTGGAATTGCGTCAGCAGGAATTGCTGGCCCACTGTGCGCAGCAGGGCTGGCTGGGGCATCTGCTGCGCGACGGCGGATTGGGCATTGCCCAGCGGGTGGCGTCACTGGTATCCGCTGATTGTGCCCGGGATTGGCGTATAGCGGATGCCTGCACTGCACTGGCCATGAGCGAATCCAGTCTGCGGCGGGAACTGCAGCGGGAAAACACCGGTTTTCGCGAGATTCTTGAACAGGTGCGGCTGACCACTGCCCTGGGCATGTTGCAGGGAACCCGGCGCAACGTGGCGGAGATCGCCGGGCAAGTGGGGTATGACTCGCCGTCGCGTTTCGCTGCACGTTTTCGTCAGCGCTTCGGCATGAGCCCGGGCGAGGTCAAAACCAGCCGGGAAAAATTGGCGGATTCGGGCGCAATGCTGGTCGATCCGGGCGCGAACATCCTCGCCACACCGGGTTAAATATATTCCGTCACTGGAAAAGGAGAGCTCCACATGAAAACCGCGTTCACTGTGAATATTGCCAGCACCTTCACGTTGTTGTTGCTGGCGGCCTCGGCCCAGGCAGATTCTTTCGTTTTGCGCAGCAGCGATATTCAGCACGGGCAAGCGTTGACCAATACCCAGGTATTTAACGGCTTCGGCTGCAGCGGCGACAACCGCTCGCCGCAACTGGGCTGGAGCAATGCGCCGGCCGGTACCAAAAGCTTTGCGGTCACCGTCTATGATCCGGATGCGCCCACTGGGTCCGGCTGGTGGCACTGGGTGATGTTCAACATTCCTTCCACTGTAAACTCGTTGCCAACGAACGCCGGCAATCCTGCAGCGAAACTGGCGCCGGCTGGCGCGGTGCAAAGTCGCACGGATTTCGGCACGCCCGGCTTCGGCGGTGCCTGTCCGCCGCCGGGACATGGCAAGCACCGCTACATCTTCACTGTGCATGCACTGGATGTGGAGAAGCTGACGCTGGATGAGCAGGCGCCGGCGGCCATGGTGGGGTACAACCTCAATGCACACAGCCTGGGCAAGGCGCAGCTGGAAGCGTTTTTCGAGCGTTGAATCCAGGCTGTGACCAAATGGTCATGTGTTGTCGGGTAGTCTACACTGAAGGAATCGCAGTATGGACCTGCCGGATGTAGACCCGACTCATGACCATCAGACTTTGCTGCAGTATTGCGCTATGGTTGGGCCTGTTGTTGCTTCAGGGAAATGTTGCGGCCGACTATCGGTTGCAGCCACCAGGCCCCCAGCCGAGCGAGCAGGAACCGCAGTCATTCGCGGATACCGTTCGCTTTTTCAGGGATAGCGACGGCCAGCTCGACATTGCCGATGTTTTGGGGCGCGGCGAGAGTGCCTGGGTGCCCGCGCGGTCTGCAGCGCTCAACCTGGGCATTTTGTCCGACGTGCTCTGGGTGAAGCTGGACCTGCCGCCAACGGATGTCGCCGCATCCCGACTGTTTGAAGTAGCCAACCACAAGATCACTAACCTGACGCTGTACGTTGTCCGTTATCCGGCGGGCCAGCCCGAGCTGGACACCACCTTCACGGTCAGTGACAAAATGACCGTGCGCGAACGTCCCTATCACAACCGCAATTTTGTCTTCCCGGTGGAACTGAGGCCTGACACACCCACCCGTATTTACCTGCGCGTCCACAACCAGTTCCCCATGAAGCTGCCGCTGTTCCTGTGGAGCGAAACCCAGTTCCGTAGCCAGGTGGAGGCGCGGGCGCTGTTCCAGGGCACGTATTTCGGCGTCGTCATCATCATGGCGATCTACAACCTGTCGATTTATCTGTTCGTGCGTGACAAGAGTTATGGCACCTACACGCTGTTCATTCTCTGCCTGGCAGGCTATGTATTGGTGGACCGCGGGCTGGCAATGGAATACCTGTGGCCCGATCATCCGGGCATCGATTTTCAGATGACGCTGGTGTTCACGGCGCTGGGCTGTGCATCCACCGTTCCCTTCACGGTGAATTTCCTCTCGCTCCGCCAGAATGCGCCCAGGTATGCCCGTGCGTTCAACTACCTGTTCTGCCTGTGGCTGCTGATTGCCCTTGCGGCGATAATCCACCCGGCAATCTGGCTGCTGTATGTCATCGTGCTGGTATTGATTCCCGGTGGTTCGTCGCTGTTCGTGGTGGGCGTGCTGATGTGGCGGCGGGGTGTGCCGGCGGCACCCTATTACACCATTGCCTGGGCGGTGCTGGTGGCGGCCGCCACCATTTACGACGCCTACCTGCTGGGCCTGCTGCCCGTATCCATCTTTACCGAATATTCGCTGCAGGCGGGCAGCATGATCGAAGTGACGCTGCTGTCCATCGGCCTGGCGTACCGGATCAAGACGCTGGATGCGGAAAAGCGCGAAGCCAGGCTGATCACCGAAGCCAAGAGCGAATTCCTCGCCACCATGAGTCACGAAATCCGCAC
>JBMOPR010000743.1:0-6606 GCA_049323075.1 Pseudomonadota bacterium | reverse complement strand
TCCAGATACGCCGCCCGCACCCGCTCGAAAAACGCGATGTCTTCCTGCTCGAAACGGTCCAGCTCGCCCCTGCCCCGCGCCCGCTCCAGACCCAGTTGCACCGGAATGTCGAGCAGGATCACTGCATCCGGCCGCAGGGATTTCTGTACCAGACTCTCCAGCGTGGCGATGGTGGACTTTTCCATCTGACGCCCGCCGCCCTGGTAGGCATAGGTGGCATCGGTGAAACGGTCGCACAGCACCCATTTGCCCTGCGCCAGTGCCGGCTCGATCACCTGCGCCAGATGCTGCGCCCGCGCGGCAAACACCAGCAGCAGCTCGGCATTCTCGTGAACTTTTTCAGCGCGGGGAGCCAGCAGCAGGGCTCGCACCTCCTCCGCCAGCGGCGTGCCACCCGGCTCGCGGGTAGCCACGTATTCGATGCCGTTGCGCTCCAGCCAGGATTTGATGAAGGCGATATTGGTGGTCTTGCCCACCCCCTCGGTGCCTTCCACGGTGAGGAATTTTCCACGCTTGATGATCGTCATGCAGGGCCTGTCAGGGGGCAGAGGAACGGTAGTCAGCGCGGCGCTTCATCTGGTATTCCTGCACGGCGCGCTCATGTTCCTCCAGCGTGTTGGAAAAGTGATGGCTGCCGTCACCCTTGGCGACAAAATACAGGGCCTGGGTGGGCGCAGGGTGCAGTGCTGCCTCGATGGCGGCGCGGCCGGGATTGGCAATCGGCGTCGGCGGCAGACCGTCGATGGTGTAAGTGTTATAGGGCGTGTAGGTCAGCAAGTCGTTGCGGGTGATATTGCCATCGTAACGCTCGCCCATACCGTAAATCACGGTGGGATCGGTCTGCAGCCGCATTCCCTTGCGCAGGCGATTCACAAACACGCCCGCAATCAAGGGCCGCTCTTCCGCCACACCGGTTTCCTTTTCCACGATGGACGCCATGATCAACGCCTCGTACCGGTTGAGATACGGCAGATCCTTCTCGCGATGGGTCCAGGCATCATCCAGCTGCTGCTGCATGCGCTGGTAAGCGCGCTCGAGCACGGACACATCGGTATCACCGCGACGGAAAACATAAGTGTCGGGATAAAACAGCCCTTCCAGGCTCGGCCGTGATTCACCCCAGGATTTGGCCAGGTCCGCCAGATTTACCTTGTCCAGGGTATTTACCAGCTTGGGCTCCTGTCGCAGTACTTTGCGGAAGCTCTCCAGAGTCTGGCCGTCCACCAGCGTCACCGTATACTGCAACACCACACCATTGGCCAGATTGCGATAGAAATCGGCCGGCGTCATGCCCGGCGTCAGCTCATATTCTCCCGCCTGTATCACACCGCTGAGACGCCGCAACCGGCCATAAAGGCGGAAGATGAATGCGCTGTTAATGAGGGATTTTTCTTCCAGTTGCTGGGAAAGGCGGTATACAGAGGATCCGCTCTCCACCTCCACCACCGTGGTCTCGGAAAGCGGCAGCGGCGTTTCACCCCAGAAATGCAGGTAAAGCAGGCCAACGACACCCGCCAGTGCGATCACCAGCACTGCCATGTAAAGACTCAGCAAATAGCGTTTCATCAATGAAAATGGGACCGAATCAACTGTTGCGCCAGACGCGTCACCGGTCCTGCAGGCCAGTGATCTTGTTCGAAGTGGGCCACGGGCCACACGCCGAGAACACTGTTACAAAAAAAGCGCTCCCCGGCAAGGCGAAAACGTTCCAGTGTGACTGGCGTCTCCTTCACCCGCAGCCCCTGGGCCGGCAACTGCTCCAGCAGCCAGCGCCGCATCACACCCGCCACACCGCCATTATCCAGCAATGGCGTCACCACCTCATCACCTTCCACGATGAAGAGATTGCAGAAGGTCCCTTCCACCGGACGACCGTCCAGATCGCAGATCAGCCCCTCCTGGTAGTCCTCCACGCTGCCCCACTCATTGCGCGCCAGCACCTGCTCCAGCCGGTTCAGATGCTTCAGGCCCGCCAGCAACGGCTGCCGGCCAAGCCGGGTTTTGCAGGGAAAAACGCGGATGCCCTGTTCGTAGAAAGTCGCAGGATAGGAAGGCGCAGGGTGATGGGACAGGATACAAACAGGGCGGGCATCATCACGATAATAACCGCGTCCGCCACTGCCCGCCGTCACCACCAGCTTGACGACGCCAGGCTGGTGAAAACCGGGGTAAGCATGAAGAACCTGCTGGACCTGCTGCCGGGAAAGACGCAATCCCAGACGCTGCAATCCCGACTCAAGCCGGTCCAGATGGTAATCAGGCAGCACCGGTCCACGGGATGTAATCAGAATGGTTTCGAATAGGCCGTCGCCATAGGCAAGGCCGCGATCCGAAACGGGCAGCCGGTCGGCAGGCTGCCCGTCGATCCAGACAGGAATACCGACGTTGTCAGACACGCCGGAAAATCAGGGTGCCATTGGTGCCGCCAAAGCCAAACGAGTTGGACATGGCAATATCGATCTTGCGCTGCTTGGCGACGTGGGGCACATAATCCAGATCGCAACCTTCATCCGGATTATCGAGATTGATGGTGGGCGGCGCCACCTGATCCTGCAACGCCAGCAGACTGAACACCGCCTCAACACCACCCGCCGCACCCAGCAGATGCCCCACCATCGACTTGGTGGAACTCACCGACACCGAGTAGGCCGCTGGCCCGAACACCGATTTGATGGCACGGGTTTCCGCGATATCGCCCGCCGGCGTCGAAGTGCCATGGGCATTGATGTAGTCCACCGCTTCCGGTGCAAGACCTGCATCCCGCAGCGCAGCGCGCATGGAATCAGCCGCACCACGGCCATCTTCCGGCGGCGACGTGATGTGGTACGCATCGCCGCTGGCGCCAAAACCAATCACTTCACCGTATATTTTCGCGCCACGCTTTTTCGCGTGCTCGTACTCTTCCAGCACCAGCACACCAGCGCCATCCGCCAGCACGAAACCGTCACGGTCCTTGTCCCAGGGACGACTTGCCCGCTGCGGATCATCATTGCGCGTGGACAGCGCACGGGCCGCCACAAATCCTGCCATGCCCAGGGGCGATGAGCCGCACTCGCCGCCACCCGCAACCATGGCGTCCGCATCGCCGTACTTGATCAGGCGTGCGGCGTAGCCGATACAGTGAGTGGCAGTGGAACAGGCCGTGGTGATCGCCCAGTTGGGGCCCTGCAAACCAAACATGATGGACAGGTTGCCCGCAATCATGTTGATGATGGAACCCGGCACCAGAAACGGGCTGACCTTGCGCGGCCCACCAGCCAGCAGCTGATCATGGTTTTTCTCGATTGTGCCGATACCACCGATACCCGAGCCAACGGCAACGCCGATGCGACCACGGTTCTCATCGCTGATTTCCAGCCCGGAATCGCGAATCGCCTGAATACCCGCCACCATCCCGTACTGAATGAACGGATCGATCTTGCGCGCATCCTTGGCGGACATGTACTCGGTAACGTCCAGATTGCGGACCAGCCCGGCAAAACGGGTGGCGTACTGCGACACATCGTACACATCAATCATGCTGATGCCGCTCTTGCCTTCCACCAGCCCTTTCCAGGTTTCATTAACGGTATTACCCAACGGGGTGACTGCCCCCATACCGGTTACGACGACTCTGCGACCTGTCACGGCGTTTCCTCCAGCGAAATAGACTCAGGTATCTGCGTACGGCTGATCAGCATGACGCGAAAAAATTAGTGTAACCCTGTTACATTATTGTTATACAGATGAAATGTCTTTCAAAAGATTTCGTTGGAATCAAGTCGGGAAACACCTGCAGAATTCTCTGTTATCCCCTTGAATCCCAACAATTTCTACCCAACAAAAAAGCCGCTGGAATACAGCGGCTTTTCTGGCGGAGCATCAGGATCAGATATGGGCCAGGACGTAGTCGATGGCTTCTTGAACCTTGGTGATCTTCTCCGCTTCTTCGTCAGGAATTTCAGTTTCGAATTCCTCTTCCAGAGCCATCACCAACTCAACTGTGTCGAGAGAATCAGCCCCCAGATCTTCGACGAAAGAAGCGTCATTGGTCACTTCTTCCAGTTTGACGCCAAGCTGTTCAGCCACGATCTTCTTGACGCGTTCTTCGACATTGCTACTCATACGGCTCTTGTCTCCTGTGATTTTTCCCTTCAAGCGTGAGGGTTTTATAGTTTAAATAAAGCGTCGTGTCAGTTTCAACAAAGAACAATCCCGAGCGTGGGAGATCTGTCATCCGGATTGTATGGCCGCAGCCACCGACACCCCCGTCAATACAGTGCGGCCACTATATCACATATACATACCGCCATTAACAGGAATTGTTGCCCCGGTAATGTAACCAGATTCTTCACGGGCCAAAAAGCAAACAGCGTCCGCGATTTCCTGCGGCAGCCCCAGACGGCCAGCGGGAATCTGCGCCAAAAGTGCCTGTTTATGGGCTTCCGGCAAATCCCGGGTCATGTCCGTGTCGATGAAACCGGGTGCCACTGCATTGACCGTAATGCCGCGGGAACCGATCTCGCGGGCCAGCGATCGGGAGAATCCTTCCATGCCAGCCTTGGCAGCGCTGTAGTTGGCCTGCCCGGCATTGCCCATGGAGCCCACTACGGAACTGATATTGATGATGCGGCCCCAGCGCACCTTGGTCATGCCGCGCAGAACAGCCTTGCTCATGCGGTAAACAGACGTCAGGTTGGTTTCCAGCACCTGATCCCACTCTTCATCCTTCATGCGCAACATCAGGTTGTCGCGGGTAATGCCGGCATTGTTTACCAGAATCAGCGGCGTGCCGAAATTTTCCTGGATCGAACCCAGCACCTGCTCCACATTGGCCGCGTCAGTGACGTTGAGGCAGTAACCCTGCCCCTTGCCGCCGGCAGCCTGAATATATTCGGTGATGCGTTGCGCGCCCTCTTCGCTGGTGGCAGTACCCACCACGGTGGCTCCCAGTTTCAGCAACGCTTCGGCGATGGCCCTGCCGATGCCGCGGGTCGCGCCAGTCACCAGCGCCACTTTGTTTTCCAGAGACATGTGGTTCCCTACTCTTGTTTTTTGGTGGAATCGTAATTACTGGAGCGCGGACACCGCTTCCAGTGTTGCATCAAAAGCGGCCTTGTCCTGGGTGCTCAACACATCCAGCTCCCGCACGATACGCTTGTTCATACCGCACAGCACCTTGCCCGGGCCGCATTCAACCATGGTCTTGACACCCAGTTCTGCCATGGTCTTCACGGAATCCACCCACAGTACCGGGCTGTACAGCTGGATAATCAGTTTTTCACGGATGGCTTCAGGGCTCAGCTCGATGCGGGCATCGATATTGTTGACCACGGGAATCAGCGGTTGCCGGATTTTGGTGGCAAACAGTTGCGCAGCCAGATCCTCGCTGGCGGCGCGCATCAGGTCGCTGTGACAGGGAACACTGACTGCCAGCGCCATTGCCTTGCGGGCACCCGCCTGCTTGGCCAGTTCGATGGCACGATCCACCGCAGTGGAATGCCCGGCAATAACGATCTGGCCCGGCGCATTGAAGTTCACCGCCTGCACCACCTCACCCTGGGCGGCCTGGGCGCACACCTCAACCAGGGCAGCATCTTCCATACCCAGAATCGCGGCCATTTTGCCCTGTCCACCGGGGCACGCATCCCGCATCAATTCTCCGCGACGCTTCACCAGCGCGACACCATCTGCAAGAGAAATGGCTTCCGAGCAGACATAGGCCGTGTATTCGCCCAGACTGTGACCCGCCATGACGGCCGGCCGCACATCCGACGCCTGACACCAGGCGCGCCACACAGCCACCCCTGCAATCAGCATGATGGGCTGGGTGATTTCGGTCTGCGCCAATTCCTGCTCCGGACCCTGCTGCGCCAGTTGCCACATGTCGCGACCGAACACCTCGGACGCTTCGTCAAACGTGGATTTCACCACCGGAAATGCGGCGCCCAGATCCGCCAGCATCCCCACCGACTGGGAACCCTGACCGGGGAAGACAAAAGCCAGTTGCTTGTTCATGAACATTCCTTCGGGATCAAAACGAACCAGCGCCCATCTTATTCACTGACGCCGCCACTCGCTTGCAATAAGCGTAACAAAATCTGTAGTGAACTTGCGTTAAATTCAGGGGAATTGCCAGCGCTGGACATCTGTGATCAAAGTTCCTGCTCGATCTGCTCAGGCAGCTTTTTTTCCGCATAACGGGCCGCAAGAAGCAGGGCTTGCAGGAACTCCGATTCGCCGGCATTGCCGTGGCTTTTCACCACCACACCCCGCAACCCGATCAGCGCGGCGCCATTATAATGACCCGGATTGATACGTGCCTCTATCCGCCGCCAGTAGGGACGGATCAGCCAGGCCAGCAGACGCCCGCACCAGTCACTCGCGAACGTGGACCGTATTTCCGCCAGGATGAAACGGGCCAGTCCTTCGACGGTCTTGAGCGCCACATTGCCGACGAAACCATCGCAAACCACCACATCGGCGCGATCACCAAACAGATCCGTGCCTTCGACAAAACCAACATAATTCAGCTGGGCATCCGCCCGGATCAGCTCCTGCGCCAGCTTGACCTGGTCATTGCCCTTGCTGTCCTCAGTGCCGATATTCAGCAGTGCGATACGGGGA
>JBMOPR010000742.1:0-6619 GCA_049323075.1 Pseudomonadota bacterium | reverse complement strand
CAAGCCCGGTTATGTCGGCATTCCGCTGCCGGGCACGGATCTGAAGATCGTCGATGCCGAAACCGGCAACGAGGAACTGCCGTTGGGCGAAGCCGGTGAAATCATCGTGGCCGGACCGCAGGTGATGCAGGGTTATCTGGCCGCGGCGGAAGCCAATGCCAAGGCGCTGCGCGAACGCGACGGCAAGATCTGGATGTACACCGGCGATATCGGCTTCCTGGACAAGGAGGGCTACCTGAAAATCTGCGACCGCAGCAAGGACATGCTGATCGTCGGTGGCTACAAGGTGTTTTCGGTGGAAGTGGAAGGCAAGCTGGCGGAATTGCCGTTCGTGGCGATGAGCGCCGTAGTGGGCCGCCCGGACACCCAACGGGTCGGCAATGACGTGGTGCAGGTGTATATCCAGCGTCGTCCCGGCACCCTGTTGAGCGAAGCTGAACAGCGCGAGGCGGTGGTGGATTACTGCCGCGCGAACATGGCGCCTTACAAGGTGCCCAAGGAAATCTTTTTTGTCGATGCCATCCCGCTTACATCCGTGGGCAAGATCGACAAGAAGGCGCTGCGTGCGGCCGGCTGATTCCGGCTGCCGCGCAAAGCAAACAGGTAAAAAGTCTGCAGGAAGCATAAAAACAGAACCCAATCACAAAAATGATGTAGTGGTATGCGGCACTCGCCGCCGTGCGCAGTAACTGCGAGGGATACGATATGAAGATAATCAAGCTGGGCGTCTGGTCATCGGTGCTGATGACACTTGCCGGTTGTTCCACCATGGGTGGTGCACCCGATTTTGTACCGTCCGATCCGGAAGCCATGACCGAGTGGCAGGTGGAAGGATCGGTCAAGCTGAAAAATGATGACGGGCGCAAGGAAGCCTTCATCACCTACAAGCAGATCAACGGTGAATACGAACTGGAAGTGCGGCAGGACAGGCCGATTGGCGAACCCGTGGCCGTGGTGAAAGGCAAGGAAGGCGAGGGCGCAGCCGCCGAGCAGATTACGGCGAAGAACCCGCAGGCGGAAAAGCTGGCCAAATCCCTGCAATCCACCTTGCCGCTGAACAACATGGCTTACTGGCTGCGCGCACTGCCCGCCACGGAAAATGCCAAGGTCACGAAGGAAGAAGACGAGCTGGCGGCCACAGCCATCGCGGATGACGGCTGGAAAATCAAGTACGACAACTACATGCAGGTCGACCGTTACCTGCTGCCCGACCAGATTGAAATGGAAAAAGGCGATACCGAAGTCGAGATCGAACTGGTGCGCGCCGATACCGCCTTCATCACCAGTCCCTGTCCTGCGAATTACTCGCCGGGCGATCTCAACGCAGAGAGTGTGAACGCGCCGGCCGGCAATCCGGTGGACGCACTGGTGCCCCGCGATGGTTCCGCGCCACTGCCGCGCTGGATCAACGATGAGGAATTCTGCAAGCAGCTGTATAAAGTGCACGGCCGCATTCCTGACCCCCGTGTCGGTCTGTACGGACCGGATTCCATGTTCTGGAAGCTGTCGGCGCCCCTGGCACCGGGCGGTATGGGTGCAGGCCGCGCGCTGCTATTGCAGACGGCACATCCCTGGGTGACTGCCGGCATCGATGAGCATTCCATCGTGCGCTACGATCCGATGGAGCGCTTCCGCCGCACCTTCAGCAATATTTCCACCATGGTGTACGGCAGCATGCCGCAGGTGCTGAACGCGGCCAACAAGGTGCGCACGTCGCACAAGGAAATCAAAGGCAAGATTCCCTATCGCGCCGGTGCCTTCCATAAAGATTCTGCGTACGGCGCCAACGAAGTGAACGCCATGGTCTGGGTGCACGCTACCTTGTGGGAAACCCTGGTGTACATGTACGAAGAGCTGGAAGAGCCACTGACGCAGGCGGAAAAGGATCGCTTCTACGAGGAAACCAAACTGTTCGCCATGCTGTTCGGCATTCCGGAAAGCGCACTGCCGCGCAACTGGAATGAATTCATGGCCTACAACGAAGCCATGTGGTACAGCTCGCAGCTGACCGTGACCGACAACGCCCGCAAGCTGAAGGAAGACCTGTTCACGCCGCGTTCCGTGTGGCTGATTTTCCCGCTCTGGATCCAGGAAGTGGTGACAGCCTCCAACATTCCGGCACCAATCCGCGAAGGCTATCAGATGGATTACGGCCTGTGGGAACGCTTCAACAATGCCTGGCTGATGGGCTCGGCGGAATTTACCAGCTGGATCCTGCCGGATTATCTGGGCGTCAATCCGGTGGATCATGAGGCGCATGCCCGGCTGGAAGGCAGACGCAATGATTATTTCCATCGCAAGCAGATTGAAGCCGTGATGGGTACGGATCGACTGGTGAATTGAATATGGTACGCAAGGCAGTTCTGCTGCTGGTACTGGCAGGCTGGTGTACGGGAATTTCCCTGGTGGTGCAAGCCATGGGAATTCCCCAGATCCAGTACCTGACCCAGGAACAATTTGTACAGCAGACGTTTGGCAGCAGCCAGCCGCAGTGGAAAATGCTGATTCTGGATGCGACCCTGAAACAGAAGGCCGCAGAAATCCTGCAGCATCCCTACACCGGCATGCGGGTGCGTTACTGGATTGCCGGGCAGCGGACCGCCTGGATCATCGACGAGATTGGCAAGGAAATGCCGATCACCGTCGGTGTGGCAGTGGACGGTGACAGCATCCAGCAGGTGAAGATACTGGTGTATCGCGAAGAGCGTGGTGGCGAAGTGCATCAGGACTTTTTCACGCGCCAGTTTGAAAGTGTCACGCTGACCGGGGATGAGCGTCTGTCCCGCAGCATCGACGGCATCACGGGCGCGACGCTATCGGTACAGGCCGTGTCGCGGGTGGCCAACCTGGTGCTGGTGATGCACCGGCATGTGCTGGCGAAGGCTGCCGCGCAAGGTATGTAACGGCGGTACGAACAACCAAAACGCAGTGGCGGGAAGTACAGGTATGCAGCGTCTGGTGTGGTGGATTCAGTGGCATCGTCGCATCGGCGCAGTGGTGGCGGTGCTGGTGATTTTTCTGGCCGTCACGGGCGTGCTGATCAATCACAGCCAGGCGTTGGGCTGGCACCGCGCTCCGGTGCATTCCGCAACGCTGGCGAAGCTGTACCAGATTCCACTGCAGGATCTGGAGCAGGGTTTCGCGCTGGATTCCCGCTGGATCGTGCAGCGTGGCGAACAGGTGCTGCTGGACCGGCAGCCGGTAGCGGAATGCAGTGCGGGTCTGACGGGCGCAGCGCTGTATCAGGACATGATCGCCGTGCTGTGCGTGGATGAACTGCTGCTGCTGGACCCGCAGGGGCAACCGGTGGAAACCCTGCGCGGCTTGCCGCAGCCGGGCCGCGCGCTGGCGTTGCAGGACAATGCACTGTGGGTGCGGGGCGACAGCGCGATCTTCGGTTTCGATGACGCCGCCGGTGTCTGGCAACCGGTGGCGCCGGAACACGCGCCGCAGTGGATTTTGCCGCAGCCGTTGCCGGCAGCACTGAAGACGGCGCTCAATGCCGACAATCCGGTGCCCGGGCTTACGCGGGAGCGAGTGCTGCTGGATCTGCACAGCGGTCGCCTGTTCGGGACGGCGGGTGTCTGGGTGGTGGATGCCGTGGGTGTGCTGATCTGTCTGCTGGCGTTCAGTGGTCTGCTCACCTGGGTGGGTCGCTATTACCGCCGTTTGCGGCGCCGGCACTGAGTCATGCGGTGACGGGCGCTGCAATGCAGGAAATTCAACGAAAGCCGATTACACAAGCGAGGTGTTTGGTTCAGATTTGAAGGGTGTTTGAACAATCAGGCGGACAATTCCAGTCTTTCGTCCGCCTGATTTTTTTTATTTGTCTTTGGGTTCCCCCAGCTTTTCCAGCTTCAGCAGCAACGGCATCAGCCGCGCGCCCAGCTTTATTTCCAGTTCACCGGTTTTCTCCCGCACCGTCGCCACATCCGGGCATGGGCCTTTGCTCGCCAGCACCACCTGATTGCCGCTGCCGGTGGCGCAGGTGTACAGGGTGGGAAACGATTGTCGCATCCAGTTGAAAAACGGATCGTCGCCATCGGGCAGTCGGTGGTAGTTGATCACCAGCCAGCCGTCATCCGTCAGCACGCGCTGGCAATGCTGGATGAATTTCTTCTGGCGCTGGAACGGGTTCATGTCGGCGGAATAATACATGTCGGAAAACAGCAGATCGGTGCTGGCCGGTTCGGCATTGCGCAGGTACTGGCGGGCATCCTCGATCTGGATCATCAGGTGCTCGTTGGGTATCAGGCCGAAATAGTCCTGCGCCACCTGCGCCACTTCCTCCCGCAGTTCCACCACCTGCAACGGGCAGTCCGGCAGGGCGTGTCGCAGGCTGCTTACCAGAGCTCCACCGCCCAGGCCCAGCAGTGTCATGTGGCGCGGCGTGGTGAACGCCAGTGACAGCAGCATGGCGCGCGCGTATTCATGCACGGGTACGTGGGGGGTGCGCACGTCGATACAGCTCTGCTCGAAGGCGGAGCCGAACGACATCACCCGCAGGTGGCGGTTGTCCACCACCAGGATGTCGCCCCATTCATCGCGGCTGCGGTGCACTACATGGCCGCCGAAATAGTGTTTGATGCTGGTCCAGGTTTCTTCGATTCCGCGCATGTCATTCCCGGGAGGAGCCCGGCACCGTCATCATTTCACGCTGAAGGGGGTATTGAGGACTTTTTCCACCTTCACCTTTTTGAGATGCACGATTTCGGGAATGCCGTTTTTGTACGGCGGGTAGGCTTCGCCCTGTATCAGCGGACGCAGGTAGTCCAGGCAGGGGGCGGTGATGTCGAAGCCGTCTTCGGAGATGAAATCGCGGGGCATCTTCTGTTCCACATTGGCCACCTGCGACAGCGGTGCTTCGCCAATGGACCAGGAGTACTCCGGGCCGGGGTTGCGCACGATGGTGGGCATGATGGCGTTCTTGCCGGCCAGCGCGAATTCCACCGCCGCCCTGCCCACGGCATAAGCCTGGTCCACGTCGGTGGCCGATGCGATATGGCGCGCGGCCCGCTGCAGATAATCGGCCAGTGCCCAGTGGTACTTGTAGCCCAGTTCGCTCTTGATCATGTGTGCCAGATAGGGTGCCACGCCACCCAGCTGGGTGTGGCCGAACGCGTCCTTGCCGCCGGAATCCGCCAGGAAGGTACCGTCAGGATTCTGCGCGCCCTCGGATGCCACGATCACGCAGAAGCCGTGATCCTTCACGCTGGCTTTCACCTTGCGCAGGAAGGCTTCCCTGTCGAACTTGATTTCCGGGAACAGGATGACATGGGGCGGATCGCCCGCGTCCTCCCGTGCCAGCGCGCCGGCCGCGGCGATCCAGCCGGCATGACGGCCCATCACTTCCAGAATGAAAATCTTGGTGGACGTTTCGCACATGGACGCCACGTCCAGTGCTGCTTCACGTGTCGATATGGCAACGTACTTGGCGACGGAACCGAAGCCGGGGCAGCAATCAGTGAAGGGCAGGTCGTTGTCGACGGTTTTGGGGATGCCGATGCAGGTGATGGGGTAGCCCATGCGTTCGCTGATCTGCGAAACCTTGTGGGCCGTGTCCTGGGAATCGCCACCGCCGTTATAGAAGAAGTAGCCGATGTCGTGGGCTTTGAACACTTCCACCAGGCGTTCGTATTCGCGGCGGTTTTCCTCGAATGAGCGCAGTTTGTAACGGCAGGAGCCGAAGGCGCCGCCGGGCGTGTATTTCAGTGCGGCGATGGTGGCGGCGGATTCGCAGGAGGTGTCGATCATGTCTTCGGTAAGGGCGCCGACGATGCCGTTGTGGCCGGCGTACAGCTTGCCGATGCGATCCGGGAACTGGCGGGCGGTCTCGATAACGCCACAGGCGCTGGCATTGATCACCGCAGTCACGCCACCGGACTGCGCATAGAACGCGTTACGTTTCGCCATTCGGAACATTCCCCCAGGACGCGGAATCGGTTACGGGCCGCACGGCCCCGAAATCAGGCGGCATGATAAAGGAAAAGGCGGCCTTTTTCATGTCGGCATTGGTGCCGGTGGCGGGGATTTGGCACAATGACGGGCGATTTGAAGTCAAGGAGCCCGCGTTGAAGCCGCTGTTCACCCTGTTCTGGCAGATCTGCCGCTTTCGCAGCGGCCCCGAGGATGTTCCCTATGCCCCCGCCCTGCTGGGGCTGATGCTGGTTCTGGTGCTGACGCTGGGGCTGTCGAGCATTCCGCTGCTGTCGGCCTACGACGATCCGGCCAAGGCCGTGCCGGCGGCACAGCAGGTGATTGCCCTGCTGTTCAGTGTCAGTTCCTGGATGGTCATCCTGTATGCCCTGCTGCGGTTCATGAACCACAGTGCCCGCTATGTGCAGACCATGACCGCCGCGCTGGGCACAGATCTGATCTTTGGCGTGCCCCAGGTGGTGCTGTACTGGCTGCTGCTGTCCAGCCCGGCGCAGTCGGCGCTGGCGATGCTGGCCCAGTCGGTACTGCTGGGGGTGTATATCTGGGATATGCTGGTGAAGGGCGCGATCTACAGCCGGGCCCTGGGCATTGGCCGCCTGCAGGGCAACCTGCTGTCGCTGGCGCTGTCGTTCGGCCTGTTCATGCTCAGTTCGCTGCTGTTCCTGCCGCCTCCGCCGTCGCC
>JBMOPR010000741.1:0-6631 GCA_049323075.1 Pseudomonadota bacterium | reverse complement strand
GTACGAAATCCAGAGCCAGCGGTTGCGGGCCGTGGGTCAGTCCACCAGCACGCCCAAAGGTGAGGAAGGCAAGGGCCGGGTGGAAATGATCCTGCCCTCTGCTGCCGAAATCGCACCGGAGCCGGTGGTGCCAACACCCGGCACGCCTGCTCCCACCACCCCAGCCCCGGACCCGAAAGCTCCATGAGCCGACTCAGCGCCTCCCATCTCGCCAAGAGCTACAAGGGTCGCAAGGTGGTGGAAGACGTCTCCATCTCCATCGAGAGCGGCCAGATCGTGGGCCTGCTGGGCCCCAACGGTGCCGGCAAAACCACCTGCTTCTACATGATCATCGGCATCGTGCCCCAGGACAAAGGCCGCATCATCATCGACGACACCGACATCACCCACCTGCCCATGCACGGCCGCGCCGCCCGCGGCATCGGCTATTTGCCGCAGGAAGCCTCGGTGTTTCGCCGCCTCAAGGTGAAGGAAAACATCATGGCGATCCTGGAAACCCGCAAGGACCTGAACCGCAAGCAGCGGGTGGAAAAAATGGACATGCTGCTGCAGGAATTTCACATCGGCCACATCGCCGAATCCCTGGGACAGGCCCTGTCCGGCGGTGAGCGGCGCCGGGTGGAGATTGCCCGCGCCCTGGCCATGGACCCCGCCTTCATCCTGCTGGACGAACCTTTCGCCGGCGTCGATCCCATCTCGGTGGCCGACATCAAGCAGATCATCACCCACCTCAAGGAACGGGGCATCGGCGTGCTGATCACCGACCACAACGTGCGTGACACCCTGGATATCTGCGAGAAGGCCTATATCGTCAGCGAAGGCCACATCATCGCTGAGGGGGAACCCTCATTGATCCTGCAAAACCAGAAAGTGCGCGACGTTTACCTGGGCCAGCAATTCCAGATGTAAAAGTTCTAAAGTATTTCAGGCATGCAAATTGCTTTGCCGCCGCTTCGCTCTTACAATTGAAAGGAAAGGACGTTCGCGCTGCCCAGTAACTCATTGAAATTGAGCGCAATTTGGCAGCGTTTCAAACAGGGCGCAGTCGTCGCGCAGGTGGACCCCACGTATTCCGGACGTAAAGTAAACAGGTATCAATGAAGCCGTCTTTACAGCTAAAAATTGGCCAACACCTCACCATGACCCCCCAGCTGCAGCAGGCCATCCGTCTGCTGCAGCTTTCCACCCTCGATCTGCAGGCGGAAATCCAGGAAGCGCTGGATTCCAATCCGCTGCTGGAGATGGAAGAGCGCAGTAGCGAAGACAGTGACGGCGGCCCCGAAGCCGACGCCCCGGTGGTGGAAGCCGACGCCCCCGGCGAATTCAACGACCTGATCGATTTTGCCAAAACCACCGATTACACCTCCAGCAGCGACACCCCGGTTACCCAGCACGAAGACGAAACCTCCGTCGACCTCAACAACAAGGAAATGCCCGACGAACTGCCGGTCGACAGCGACTGGGACACCATGTTCGACGGCACGGCCGGTTCATCCTCCGGCAGCCACGATGACGACGATTACGACTTCGAAGGCCGCAACAGTGCTCCTGAATCCATCTACGACAACCTGCTGTGGCAATTGAACCTGACCCACATGTCCGACCTGGACCGGGTGATCGCCATGGCCATCATCGAAGCCATCGACACCAAGGGCTACCTGAGCCAGACGGTGGAGGAAATCCGCGACTGCGTGCTGGCGCAGAAAGATGTGGTGGCGGACATCATCGCCCTGCAGCAGCAGGAACTGGAGGCCTTTGGCGTTCAGCTGCACCATGACGAAGGCGAAGAAGAAACGCCGGTGACACTGGAGGAAGTGCTGGCAGTGCTGCACCGCATCCAGCAGTTCGACCCGCCTGGCGTGGCCGCGCGCGACCTGCGCGAATGCCTGCTGATCCAGTTGCGCCAGCTGCCCAAAAGCCCGGACCGGGAAGATGCCCTGCTGCTGGTGGAGATGTTCCTGGAAGCCCTGGGTGCCCGTGATTTCACCCTGATCATGCGCAAGACCAAACTCACCGAAAACCGCCTGAAAACGGCGATCGCGCTGATCCAGACATTGAACCCTTATCCCGGCAGCAGTGTCGAAGCCGATGAAACCCAGTATGTGATACCGGATGTCATCGTGCGCAAGGACAAGGGACGCTGGCGGGTAGAGCTGAACCCCGAAGCCACCCCCCGACTGAAAGTGAACAGCAGCTACGCCTCGCTGATCCAGCGGGCCGACAACAGCAGCGACAACACCTTCCTGAAAAACAATCTGCAGGAGGCACGCTGGTTTATCAAAAGCTTGCAGAGCCGCAACGAGACCCTGCTGAAAGTGGCCACCAAGATCGTCGAACACCAGATCGGCTTTCTGGAATATGGTGAAGAGGCCATGAAACCGCTGGTGCTGCACGACATTGCCGAAGCGGTAAGCATGCACGAATCCACGATCTCCCGTGTCACCACCCAGAAATACATGCACACGCCACGGGGTGTATTCGAACTGAAATATTTCTTCTCCAGCCATGTCAGCACCGGGTCCGGCGGCGAGTGTTCGTCCACCGCCATCAGGGCCATCATCAAGAAGCTGATTTCGGCCGAAAATCCGAAGAAACCCCTGAGCGACAGCAAGATCGCCGACATCCTGGCCGAGCAGGACATCCAGGTTGCCCGCCGCACCATCGCCAAATACCGTGAGGCCATGCTCATTCCGCCGTCAAACGAACGCAAGCGGCTGGTGTAATCACGTACGGGTTGCGGTGGATCAATATTCCACTTGCACCCACCGTCAAACTGGCGGAAAGTTTCCAATACCGGGACAGCAATGTTCCGACCCGCAGAAGCATGAAAACGCAACCACGATTAAGGAGTGGCCTATGCAAATCAACATCAGCGGACACCACGTAGAAGTGACTGATGCACTGAAGGACTATGTTGCCGACAAGCTGCAGAAGCTGGAGCGCCACACTGGCGACATCACCAGCATCCAGGCAATCCTGAGCGTGGAAAAGAATCGCCAGAAAGCAGAAGCCACCATCCGGGTGAAAGGCGCCGACCTGTTCGCCAACGCTGAATCCGAGGACATGTATGCTGCCATCGACATGCTGACCGACAAGCTGGACCGGCAAGTGCTCAAGCACAAGGAAAAGATGAAAAGCTGGTAAGCCTTCCTTCCTCCTGCACAGTAAAACCTTATGGAACTAGCTGAGATCATCACCCCCGAACGGGTTTTCGACCATGTGACGGGCGCAAGCAAAAAGAAAATCCTCGAAACCGCTGCCGGGCTGATTGCCCGGCAGTTTCCCGAACTGGACCCGAATGAACTGTTCGACAGCCTGGTGGCCCGTGAAAAATTGGGTAGCACCGGACTGGGCAAGGGCATCGCCATTCCCCATTGCCGCGCCACGCACTGCGGCAGCGCCATCGGCACCTTCATCAAGCTGGAAAGCCCGGTGGATTTCGACGCCATCGATCGCCAGCCGGTGGACATGCTGTTCGTACTGCTGGTGCCCAAGGCCGCGCATGAGGAACATCTCAACATCCTGGCCAAGATCGCCACTCTGCTGAACGATGATCGCCGCCGCGAAACCATTCGCCGCGCGCCGTCACCCCAGGCGATCTATGACGCGCTGGTGACGCCGCTGTGACAGTCTGCAAAGGAGCAATCCGGGCATGAAACTGGTGGTCATCAGCGGCCGCTCCGGCTCCGGCAAAACCACGGCGCTGCATGTGCTGGAAGATATCGGCTATTACTGTGTCGACAATCTTCCGGTCACCCTGTTGCAGCACCTGATGAAGGAGCTGACACATTCCAATCCGCCCGTCACCATGGCTGCCATCGGCATCGACGCGCGCAACACCAGCCGGCAACTGCAAAAGCTGCCCAATGTATTACGTGACCTGATCGGCGACGGTGTCGACAGCCAGGTGATCTACCTGGACGCCGACGACGAGACGTTGATCAAGCGCTTCAGCGAAACCCGCCGCAAACACCCCATCAGCAGCGACACCAAAACCCTGCGCGAAGCCATCGAGCGGGAACGGGACATGCTGAATCCGGTGGCCTCCAGCGCCAGCCTGATCATCGATACCAGCACGCTGACACTGCACCAGCTGCGCGACCTGATCAAGGTACGCGTGGGGGAGGCTGCGGACACCATGGCCGTGCTGGTGGAATCCTTTGGCTTCAAGAATGGCATTCCCAAGGATGCCGATCTGGTATTCGACGTGCGCTGCCTGCCCAATCCCCACTGGATCACCCATCTGCGCGCGAAGACCGGGCTGGAGCAGGACGTGCAGGATTTTCTGGCCGGCCACGAAACCGTGGGCGAAATGATTGCCGACATTCTGGCGTACCTGGACAAATGGCTGCCGCGTTTCGCCGCCAACAACCGCAGCTACATGACGGTGGCCATCGGCTGCACTGGCGGCCAGCACCGCTCCGTCTACATCACCGAAATCCTGCTGCAGCATCTGCGTCAGCGTTTCAGCAACGTTCAGGCTAGACATCGCGAGCTGTAACTTGCGATACTCCTTTCAGATTTTCTGAAGCCTTGCTCCCCATGGAACTGAAAAAACAGCTCATCATCATCAACAAGCTGGGTCTGCATGCGCGCGCAGCGTCAAAGCTGGTGGCAACCGCGTCGAAATTCGATTGCAGCGTGCAGATCAACCGCAATGGCCAGATTGCCGATGCCAAAAGCATCATGTCAGTGCTGATGCTGGCGGCCAGCAAGGGGACCGTGCTGGATTTCACCGTGAACGGTCATGATGCAGAGGAGGCGCTGCTGCAGATCGAAACCCTCATCAACAACCGCTTCGACGAAGGCGAATGATCCGCCCCGCCCAGCAGATCGAAACCGGCCAAGGTGCCTGACTGGCTAAACTGCCAGACTGGCTACACTGAAAGAACAGCCGCCAACACCAGCCCGCACCCGTGAGTTCCCGCATGGCGAAGAGTGCCAATCTTGAAACCCAGGATCAGCTCCAGACGTTCCTCGAAGCGCTGGACAGCGGTACGTTTGCCGACGTGCGCGCCATGCTGCATGGCATGTCGGCCGCCGAAATCGCCCACCTCATCGAGTCGTCGCCGCCCCGTGAGCGCAATCTGCTGTGGCAGCTGCTGGACAAGGACGACGAAGGCGAGGTGCTGCAGTACCTGAACGAGGAAATCGCCGCGCAGTTCCTGCAACATCGCAATGCGGAAGAGATCATCAGCGCGGTGGAAGGTTTCGACGCCGACGACTTTGCCGACCTGCTGCAGGAACTGCCGCACAAGGTGATGAAGCGGGTGCTGGAATCCATGGACGAGCAGAACCGCCATCGCATCGAGGCGATCCTGTCGTTCCCGGAAGACACCGCCGGCGGCCTGATGAATACCGACATCATCACCATCAGGCCGGATATCTCGCTCGACGTGGTACTGCGCTATCTGCGCCGGCATGAATCCCTGCCGGAAGCCACCGACACCCTGCTGGTGGTGAACCGTTCCGGCAAGTTTGTCGGCACCCTGCCGCTGACCACGCTGCTGGTGAAAGACCCCGTCATGCTGGTGCGCGAGGCCATGATTACCGATGCCACCGCCATCCGCGCCGACCAGTCTGCCAAGGATGTGGCTTCCATCTTCGAGCGCGAGGACCTGGTGAGCGCGCCGGTCATCGACAGGGAAGGTGTACTGCTGGGCCGGATCACGGTGGACGACGTGGTCGACGTCATTCTGGAAGGCGCCGACCACTCGCTGATGAGCATGGCGGGCCTGGACGAATACGAGGACACCTTTGCCCCCGTGCTGCGCTCCACCCGGCGCCGCGCAGTCTGGCTGGGCATCAATCTGGCCACTGCATTCCTGGCGTCAGCCGTGGTGGGGCTGTTCGAACATACCCTGGAGAAAGTGGTGGCACTGGCGGTGCTGATGCCGGTTGTGGCCAGCATGGGCGGCATCGCCGGCACCCAGACCCTGACCCTGGTGATCCGCGGCATGGCGCTGGGCCATGTGGGATCGGCCAACGCGCGCTGGCTGCTGACCCGGGAAATGGCGGTGGGATTTCTGAATGGCCTGATGTGGGCCGTGGTGGTAGGCGCGGTGGCCTCGGCCTGGTTCAACGATTACACCCTGGGCGGCGTACTGGCTGTCGCCATGATCATCAATCTGGTCATGGCGGCGGCGGCCGGTGCCGCGCTGCCGATGATCCTGCAACGGATGGGGATCGACCCGGCCCTGTCCGGTGGCGTCATCCTGACAACGTTTACCGACTGTGTCGGATTCTTTGCATTCCTGGGTCTGGCCACGGTCATGTTCGCCTGAATTCATCGAAAAAAACTATGGTTTCGATTGGAAAAACAAAACCGCCAGGATGCCTGCCACCATCTGACATCGCCCCCCTAATCTGCTAAAGTCTGGCGTTCTTAAACCTGTTAAAGACTCAAAAACGAGAGGGACATACTCATGGCATTCACACTTCCCGAACTGCCCTATGCGAAAGACGCACTGGCGCCCCATATTTCTGCAGAAACGCTGGAATTCCACCACGGCAAGCACCACAACGCCTACGTGACCAACCTGAACAACCTGATCCCCGGCACCGAGTTCGAAGGCAAGAGCCTGGAAGACATCATCAAGACGTCCAGCGGCGGCATCTTCAACAACGCGGC
>JBMOPR010000740.1:0-6636 GCA_049323075.1 Pseudomonadota bacterium | reverse complement strand
GCAACGGGTCCAGGGCCAGCCGGTTACGCAGTTTCCTGCGCTTGTGTTCGTCTTTCATGGGGTTTCTCCCGTGGTTTTTTCCAGTAGCCTCTTCCTGCAGTCACTTCCTGTGTGGATACCTTGCCTTTCAGCCTTTCACGCACAGCACCTGTTTCAGCGTGTGCACGATTTCCACCAGATCCGTCTGGTTGGCCATCACCTCGTCGATATCCTTGTAGGCCGCCGGAATCTCGTCGATGACGCCCTTGTCCTTGCGGCATTCCACGCCCTTGGTCTGCCGTTCAAGATCCTCGCGCTGGAAGCGCTTTTTCGCCTGCTCCCGGCTCATCCTGCGCCCGGCACCGTGAGCGCAGGAACAGAAGGATTCCGGATTGCCCTTGCCACGCACGATGTACGATTTGGCGCCCATGCTGCCGGGAATGATGCCCAGCTCGCCCGCGCCGGCGCGAATGGCGCCCTTGCGGGTGATATAGAGCTTGTGCCCCAGATGCGGCTCGATTGCCACGTAGTTGTGATGACAATTGATCGCCTCTGCCGTCAGATCGAAATCCGGTAAATGGACGCGCAACGCCTCCACCACCAGTTTCATCATTTCGCGCCGGTTCTGCATGGCATAATCCTGCGCCCAGTGCACCGCAAATACGTAATCGTCGAAATGCGGATTGCCTTCGCTGAAATATGCCAGATCCTTGTCGGGCAGCTGGTGCAGATGCTGGCCCATGTCCTTGCGTGCCAGGCCAATAAAATACTGGCCGATGTTGTTGCCGATGCCACGACTGCCGGAATGCAGCATCACCCACACATCCTGGTTTTCATCCAGACACAGTTCGATGAAGTGGTTGCCGCCACCGAGCGAGCCCATCTGGCACACCCAGGTTTTGCCAATGTTTTTCATCATGCGACCAATGGCCGGATGCTGCCCCAGAATGCGGTCGAGATCGCCGGAGAGCGGTTTGCAGGCGCGATCGCGACTGTTGTCCCATTTGTGGGCGTTGAAACCCACCGGCACGCGGTCCTCGATTTCACCGCGCAACTGGCGCAGGTTGTCCGGCAGTTGCCAGGCTTTCAGCGACAGCCGCACTGCATTCATGCCGCAACCGATATCCACACCCACTGCGGCGGGAATGATGGCGTTGCGGGTGGGAATTACTGATCCCACCGTGGCGCCCTTGCCCAGATGCACATCAGGCATGGCGGCAATATGACCGTGCACGATGGGCAGGCTGGCGATGTTGGCCAGCTGCTGGTACGCCTGCGGCTCGATGTCGCGGGTGTAAATGCGCACCGGCACTTTTCCTTTGGTTATTTCCTGTAAAACAGGCATGTTCTTTCTCCTGCGGGCATAAAAAAACCCTGACTGCGACGACATGGGCAAGTCAGGGTTTTCAGGATGCCTGACTCGGAAGCGGTTGGTGTCGCTTCCGAATCGGAATTCGAAAGCGGTTAGTTACGTTTGGTTGTCACTGGATATGCCACCTGATATGCCACTTTCGAACCTCCTTACATATAACAAGTAATTGGCCCGCGCCAACACGGGACTCTGTGGCGCGCATTCTAAATTCAGCCTGTCACATGTCAATGCCTGTGCTGAAAAATATTGGGCATAGAAGCGGTTTCTCTTATAACGGATGTGATTAAACCAGTGCCGGCGACACCGCATCGGTTGGCTATACTCAAGTGGCTACATTCCCGATGCAACACCCCTGTGACAGGAAATTCCCCATGGAATTCATTGATTACCTGAAGTATTTCGCCGAGCGCGATGGTTCCGACCTGTACCTGTCCACTGGCGCTCCGCCCAGCGCAAAGTTTTACGGCAAGCTGGAACCGATCGACAAGGACCCGCTGCCGCCGGGACGCGTCAAGGAAATCGCGTACAGCATCATGAACGAGGAACAGAAGAAGGATTTCGAGAAAAAGCCGGAGCTGAATCTGGCGATCTCGGAGCCAGGTGTGGGCCGGTTCCGGGTCAATATCTTCAAACAGCGCAATCAATTGGCCATGGTGTGCCGGGCCATCAAGACGGATATTCCCAACTACCGCGACCTGGGCCTGCCGGACATCCTGCCCAAGCTGGTGATGCAGAAGCGCGGCCTGATCCTGTTCGTGGGCGGTACCGGCTCCGGCAAATCCACCTCACTGGCGGCGTTAATCGATTACCGCAATTCCAACAGCGCGGGCCATATCATCACCATTGAAGACCCGGTGGAATTCGTGCACCGGCACAAGATGTCGATCGTCAACCAGCGCGAAGTGGGCATGGATACCAACTGCTACGACGATGCCCTGGAAAACACCCTGCGCCAGGCGCCGGACGTTATCCTGATCGGCGAGATCCGCACGCAGGAACAGATGGAACAGGCGATTGCCTTCGCCGAAACCGGCCACCTGTGTATTTCCACCCTGCATGCCAACAACGCCAACCAGGCGCTGGATCGCATCATCAACTTCTTCCCCGAGGAACGCCACAAGCAGCTGTTCCTGGATCTGTCGCTGAACATGCGCGGTATCGTGTCGCAGCGCCTGATTCCCACCGTTGACGGCAAGCGCTGTGCGGCCATTGAAATCCTCCTCTCCACTCCCCGCGTCGCCGATCTGATCAAGCAGGGCAAGGTGGATGAGATCAAGGAAGTCATGCTGAAGTCCGAAGCGCAAGGCATGCAGACGTTCGACACAGCGCTCTACAAGCTGTACAAGGACGGCAAGATTTCACTGGATGAAGCGCTGAAGAATGCGGACTCGAAGAATAACCTGCGACTGCGCATCACACTGGAAGAAAATCCGGGGTCCCTCACCAAGGAGCAGGTGGCCAAGATGAGCGAACCGGAACCTGCATCACAAAAACAGGAAAAAGCGGCGCCGAGTGTGCCGTCGAAATTGACAGAATTATCGCTCGAGCCTATCGCCGATCCGGAAGAAGAAAACAACCGCCCTGCATTCAAGCCGCGCTGAGCGCGGCTTGTCCTTCTGAAATAATTAATTCATCTTTTTTCCCTGCAGGTTCCAGAAACTGCGTCTACCATTTCCGTATGTACTGTGCTTTCGGTCACGAACTGTACAGTGGAACGGAAATTCTTCCTGTGACGTTCATGGTATGTGCCGACCCCAGCGCGGCAGCCAGTGGTAATTTATCGGCAGGAATTATTTCTCAAGATAGCGAAAGCGGACTTCGATGCCCATCGTGCGGTGGTGTTATCACGGCTGCAACGTTCAGGACATCGACTGGCTTTCCCGTATTTGTCTTGACAGAGGTCGCTATATGCATCGCCGTAGTATTCAATGTCTCACGTTGTCCGGATTCCTGCTGACGTTCGTGGCCAGCACCACTTTCGCCGATGAGGATCTGCTGATCCACGAGCAGTGGGCCCTCAACAATGTTCCCCGTACGGCACAAAACTCTTCCGCGCTGATCACCACCGCGAATACCGCCACAATCGGCACCTGCGCAGACAAACCGGTGATCAGCGGCAGTCAGTACAGCTGCTCCGAATACAACGCTCCCGGTGTCGAGGACATGGACATCAATGCGCCGGAAGGCTGGAGCCAGTATTCACCCTCCCCGACACTGGCCCAGAATGAAATTGTCATTGCGCTGGTGGATACCGGGATCGATTACACCCATCCGGATCTGCGCGATCGCATCTGGCTGAATCCGGGCGAAGCCACCGGCCAGGATGCCAACACCAACGGCGTCGATGACGGCTGCGAAGACAACGTTGACGGCGACCAGAACGGCTATCTCAACGACTGCCATGGCATCAACACGCTGGTCAGTCGAGTCAACGCCAACGGCTCACTGAATCCGGTAGCCGGTGATCCCATCGATGGCAACGTGGGGCATGGCACCAACATGGCAGGCGTGATGACCGCCGCCAGCGGCAACCTCGACAATCCGTTCCTGGGCGGTGTGGTGGGTGTTGCCGGTATCGAGCCGAATATCCGCATCGCCACCTGTAAATCCGGCCAGCTGGAATCCGATGTTTTCCCGCTGATTCCCGGCGTCGCCATTCCGGTAGCCAGCGAAGCCGCTATCCGCCAGTGCATGCAGTACTTCCACGATCTGAAAATGGCCGGCGTGAATATTGCCGTAGTGAATGCATCCGGCGGCATGTCGCGCTTCATCAACATCTCCAACGTCATGTTTGCGCTGGTCAACCAGAAATACTGGCTGGATACGCCGGAAATGCAGACGCTGGCGAACCTGATGGAGCAGGATGACATCGTCGTGGTCGCCGCTGCCGGCAACAACGGCTGGAACATCGATCAGAATGTAGTGGAGCGCGCCTATTTCCCCGCCGCGTTCACCAACAGCAATATCATTTCAGTGGGCGCCATCAATAATCAGGGGGAACTGTGGAGCGGCTCCAGCTATGGCCGCTGGACGGTGGATATCATGGCGCCGGGTCAGTCCATTCTGAGCACCAGTCCGCGCTATCCGCTGGTAGATGCGCAGCATGCGGATTTCGTGGTCAGCGACGGTACGTCCCAGGCCACCGCGTATGTCACCGGTGTGGTGGCGCTGCTGCGGGCCAATGCCAGCACGGCAGGCCTGAGTGCCAGTGCCATTCGCCGGCTGCTGCTGAGCAGTGGCAAGCCCCTGCCCGCCGCCACCAGCAAGACGGTGGGCGGCAATCTGGTGCGCCTGGCGGACGCCAATGGCCGCGGTGCGCTCAGCTGCAACAACCAGGTGTTCCGTCGCCGGCAATTGCCTGCTGCCAATGCCGTGGTGGCACTGCCGGGCGAAACCGTGAAAATCGAAGTGCAGAACTACAATTGCGCGTACGTCGGCACGGAAACCTCTCTGCCTGTAACCGTAACGCCGGGCAATACCAGCTTCCAGCTGCGTGATGATGGCGTTGGCGACGATACAGTGGCCGGCGACGGTATTTATTCCGGCAGCTGGACCGTACCCGCTGGCGAATTCGAGTACTTCCTTGCCACCGGTGCGGACAGCGTGACTGGCTCCACGGATGTTCTCAATATCAAGGCGGGCATCATTGTCGACAACACCGATTCCGGCGCAGACTATGTTGGCAAATGGTGGGCTTCGATCTACCGGCCGGGCTTCTATGGCAGCAACTACCGCTATGCCACCGAAGCTGAACCTGAAAAGCTGTTCACCTGGTCGCCACTGATCAACGAACCCGGCTACTACCGTGCCTATGCACGTTGGCCGCAAGGTCCGAACTTTGCCACCAATTCAAAATACCGTGTGCATCATCAGTCGCCGCAAGACGGCACAGAACTGATCACGGAAGTCAGCATGAATCAGACCATCAACGGCAATCAATGGCGTGAGCTGGGGCTGTACTGGTTCAATGGCGGCATTCAATCCATCGATCTGACCAACGTGAATGCCAATGGCACGGTGATCGCCGACGCCATCATGCTGGTACCGCAACTCTGAACTGACACAACGCAAGGACAATGGCAGTCTGTGAAAAGGCCGGCGCGGACCAACTCCCGCGCCGGCCTTTTCATTCCAGCGGCACGCTGCCGTTACAGGTTCAGATCAAACGCCGGCGCGATGCTTTTCAGCCAGGCATCCAGCCGCTGTTCGGTGAGCGCGCTCTGGTTGTCCAGATCCAGCGCCAGGCCGACGAATTTGCCATCCACCACTGCTTCGGAATGATCGAATTCGTAACCGTCGGTGGGCCAGGCACCAACGATGGTGGCACCCCGCTCTTTCAGAAAGTTGAACAGTTCGAGCATGGCGTCAACGAACTCGTGGGCATAGCCCACCTGATCACCCAGCCCGAAAATCGCCACGGTCTTGCCAGTAAAATCCACATCGGCCAGTGTGGGAAGAAATTCCTCCCAGCTTTCGCTTTCGCAATCCGCGGACAGACCAGGCAGCAGACCATCGCCCAGTGTGGGTGTGCCAAAAATAAGATACTGGTACTGCGCAACGTCGGCAGCGCTGGTACGGTTGACGTTGACCGGGTCGGCCATCGTATCGTCGTCGAAGCGCTTCTTGATCATCTTCGACACCTTGCGGGTCTTGCCGGTGTTGCTGCCAAAGAAAATGCCTATTCTGGCCATGACATACCTCTGCCATCTGCTGGTGTGTGAAAAGCGGCCCTGCCCTGACGTCCGGGCACTCAGTCAGAAAGCAGCACAAAACGCGCCAGCTTTATTCCGCCTGAAAAACTCACAAATCATTGATATTTTTGATCCAGATTAACATTCTGCAATGTTGCTCCGGGAGCCGTGTCGTGAACCGGACAATCGCTCCCGGCCGCGTTGGCCGGGCCTGTCGCATCCGCGACAGCCCCAACCCGCGTCACATTTCCAGGCTGAGCGACTCGGGCACTGCTGGGGACAATGGCGTGGCTTCGCTTGCCTCGCCGGTCACTGTAACCACTTCGAGCGCCGCATTGTCTGCGTCCTGACGCAGTTGAAGCACGCAGCGGCGCAATCCACTGGAGGACGGCATGCTGAACATGGTGCTGCGCAACGCGGATTCCAGCACGGCGCGCAATCCCCGTGCACCGGTATGGCGCTCCACCGCCTGTTCTGCCACAAACCGGATGGCTTCCTCGGTAATATCAAGCGTAACGCCCTGATAAGCGAACAGCTGCCGGTATTGCTTCACCAACGCATTGCGCGGTTCGGTGAGGATGCGAACCAGTGCAT
>JBMOPR010000739.1:0-6685 GCA_049323075.1 Pseudomonadota bacterium | reverse complement strand
CAACCTGGGCTTTGCCGGCGTTGCTTTTTGCGGCTACGGCGCGGCGGCCTGGATTCCGGAATTCTTTGTCCGCACCTACGGATTGAACCGGGTGCAGGTGGGCGAATGGCTGGGCTGGATCACCATGATTGGCGGTTCGGCGGGCATTCTGACGGGCGGTGCGCTGTCGGACTGGCTGCGTGCGAAGGGCTATCAGGATGCGCCGATGCGGGTGGGGTGCCTCGCGGCATTGTTGATGCTGCCCACTTTGCCCGGCTATCTGGCCAGCGAGCCGTTCTGGGCGCTGTTTGCCAACGCCGTTTCCGTGTTCTGTCTGGCCATGCCCTTCGGTGTGGCACCTGCCGCGTTGCAGGAAATCATGCCCAATCCCATGCGAGGCCAGGCGTCGGCGCTGTATCTGTTTGTAGTCACGTTGATCGGATTGGGCGTTGGGCCCACGGCAGTGGCGCTGATCACGGATTTTGTGTTTCAGGATGATGCCGCATTGCGTTATTCGCTGATGATCGTGTGCGCGGTTGCGGGAACTCTGGCGGCGTTGTTGTTGTTTCTTTCGTTCAAACCTTACCGGGAATCGTTGCTGCGACTGGAAGGGTGGACAGGGGCGGCCACGCCAGGTGTGGTGTCGACTTAATTCCGCCATCCAAATTCTGGCACCAACGGCCAACCCGCGGGCTGTATGGCCCTCGATCTCCGTGATAGCAGCCCGTATCCTACCCCCAACTTTGCAAAGGGGGTTGACGATATGAAGTGTCTGGTAGTGGGGGGCGGACTGGCGGGGCTGGCGTCGGCGGTGTGGCTGGCGGAGGCCGGCCATCAGGTGACGCTGCTGGAGCGACGTGGCGCGCTGGGTGGGCGCACCATCGCGATTCCGCAGCCGGAAGTGGACGATGTACCGGACAACGGCCAGCATGTTTTCGCCAGTGGCTACGAGAACCTGTTCCGCTACCTGGACAGCGTCGGCACCCGCCAACACGTGAAGTTCCCCGGGCAGATGTCGATTCGCATGCCGGGGGGCGAAGTGCGGCGTTCATCCTTTGGCGGGCTCGATGGTATCCGCGCGATGCTCGGCGATCTGCCGGGCGTCAGCGGGCTGGACAAGTTGCGTACCGCCCGTGCGCAGATGAAGCTGATCATGCAATCCCTGCGACAGCCGGCGGACCTCGACAGCATCACGGCAGATGAGTGGTTCCACCGCATCGGCATGCCGCAATCTGCACGCAGGGCGCAGTGGGACGGCGTCGTCATCGGCCTTACCGGCGACAAGCCTGACATTTCCTCCGCCAAGGTTCCTGCCGATCTGATTGCCACCGGCATACGTCAGGCCATCAAGATGCGCACCGCCGTTTCTATCGGCTATCCGACGGTGGATCTCGACACGCTGTTCGTTACCAGTGCGGAGAAAGTATTCGCGCAGCGCGGTGTTCAGGTGCGCACCCGGGCGCCCGTCCGCAGTGTGGATGTGGAGAATGGCAGGGTGAAAGGCGTGACGCTGCTGGACGGCGAACAGATTGCGGCGGACAGTGTGATCTGCGCCGTGCCGGTCTGGAAAATTCGCGGCCTGCTTGATCAGGTGCCGGGTCATGAACAGATCTATCGTGCGGTGGAGCATCTTACGCCGGTGCCGATTGTGAGCGTGAATCTGTACCTGGACCGGTGCATCGGCATGGAGGACTGGGGCGAGATTCTGTATGACGGTGAAGGTGTGCTGGAGCAGGTGTGGGACCGGCAGAAGATGCACGGCCGCTCGCCGGAAAAGAACTGGTTTTATTCCACCACCGTGTCGGCGTCGTACGACCTGATCAAGGGTTCCAACCAGGTGATCATCGACACGCAGATGGCGATGCTGCGCCGCTACTATCCGCTGGCGCGCGATGCCCAGGTGGTGCACAGCCATATCGTGCGCATGCCGTATTCCACTTTTGCGCAGCGCCCCGGTACCGCCGGTGTGCGGCCGCCGCAGAAAACGTCGGTGCGTGGTCTTGCGATTGCGGGTGACTGGACGCGTACCGACTGGACGACGACAATGGAAGGTGCGTGCCAGAGTGCTGCGCGGGCTGTCGAAGCGGTGCTGGCGTAGTAGACCCTTTCCATCAGGAGTGCCAAGCCATGCGCACACGGTTTCTTGCCTGTCTGCTGTTGGTGTTTTTCAGTTTCGCGCAGGCATCCTCGTGGGAATTGAAAAAAGATGAGGACGGCATCAGGGTCTATGTGCGCGACATCAAGGGCTCTGAATTCCGCGCCTTTCGCGGTACGGTCGAGGTCAGCAGTTCGCTGGGCGCCATTGTGGCGGTACTCAAGGACGGTGACGGTACCCGGCAGTGGTTGAAGGATTGCGAAGATTCGAAATTCCTGTCGGAATTCGATCCGGCCGGTTACCTGATGTATTTCCGCACCGACGCACCCTGGCCGGTCAAGGATCGCGATTATGCGCTGCGCTACAAGCTGGAGCAGGACCCGCAGACGCTGGCGGTGACCCTCAGTTTCAAGGGCGATGCCAGCCTTACGCCCCAGCGCGATGAATGTGTGCGGGTATCGGATATCGAAGGCGCCTGGCACATGACGCCGCAACCCAGCGGCAAGATCCTGCTGGAATATGAAGTCAGCGCCGATCCCAACGGCAGTCTGCCGGCGTGGCTGGCCAACCAGTTTGTGGTGGACCAGCCATTCTATACGCTGAAGAAATTCCGCAAGCAGATCCAGCTGCCCCAGTACCGCGACCAGCGCTTTGATTTTATTCGCGAGCCAACGGGCTCTGCGTCAACGGACGCACGCTGACGTCGCCATGCCCTCCCGACCGGCCAAGCGGTCAAAGCGCCCGGTGGCCACGGCCAATCCAGGCCGCATTCCGTGAGTTTGTCGCCACCCCGCCCGTAGGATGTTGACGGCCATTGCACCAGCGCCTGCGCGCGGTGAATGCCGTGACATTACAACGGACGAGGGAACAATAATGAAAAACCAACGTTGGAAGGGGCTGGTCCGCCTGCTGGGCATCGTGTGGCTGGGCGTCTGGCTTGCCGGCTGTCATGAGGATCTTTATGTAAAAGTGGAATCCGGCTGGCTCAAGGGTGTGTGGGCCGACGCGACCAAAGGCAATACGCGAATTTTCCTGGGCATTCCCTATGCGACGCCGCCGCTGGGCGATCTGCGTTTCGCGCCGCCGCAGCCGGCGCAGCGCTGGCGGGGAGTGAAACGGGCAGACCAGTTTGGCCCTTCCTGCGTGCAGCGGCAGGGCGCGTTGTCGGCTCCCGGCGCGCAGAGCGAGGATTGCCTGACGCTCAACGTGTACGCGCCGGCGCAGATTCCCGCCGGTGGTGCGCCGGTGATGGTGTTCATTCACGGCGGTGCCTTTATTGCGGGCGGCAGCAGCCAGTACAACGGCCGGCGGCTGGCGGATACCGGCAACGCAGTGGTGGTGACGCTGAACTATCGTCTGGGTGCGCTGGGTTTCTTCAGTCATCCGGATCTGGATGGCGGCGCGGCGTTGTCGGGCAACGCCGGCCTGCTGGACCAGCAACTGGCGCTGCGCTGGGTGAAGCGCAATATCCGTGCGTTTGGTGGCAATCCCGATCGGGTGACCCTGCTTGGACAGTCCGCCGGGTCCGCCAGCGTGTGTGTGCAAATGGTGGCGCCCGGCAGTCGCGACCTGGTGCAGCAATTCATTCTGGAAAGTGGTGTGTGCACTGGCGGGTTGCAGTTCCTCAGCCAGCAGCAGGCGCAGGGCATCAGCAGCGCCATGGCAGCCAGCCTGTGCCCGGATGCGGACGACCGCGTTGCCTGTCTGCGCACGCTTGAGCCACTCCAGTTGATGGAGTGGGGTGCCACCAACACCCTGTTCGGTGCCGGCTGGGCGCCCACCGTGATCCCGGGCAGCGCGGTGTTGCCGGCGCCGGCCCGGGAACTGATTGCCGCTGGCCAGTACAACCCCGGGCCGGTCATGATCGGCACCACCCTGAACGAGTGGGGCCTGTTCCAGAGCATCGGCATTGCGCCACCGGTCAGCACTGTGGCGCAGCTCTCTGCCCTGATCGACAGCCAGTTCGGCCCTGCCGCGCCTGCGCTCAAGGCCCAGTATCTGCCGCCGGTGGATGCCCTCGCTAATCTGGCCCTGATCCGCCTGTACACCGACTCCGTGTTTCGTTGCCCCTCGCGCTCGTTTGCCCGCCAGATCCAGCGCCAGGGCAGCCCGGTGTGGCTGTACAGCTTTGAAGAAGGCTACGCCTTCCACGCCATGGAATTGCCCTATGTGTTCGGCAATCCCAGCCCGGTGCTGGCGCCGGTCCTGGTGGAACCGCTGCGGGAAACGGTACAGGCTTACTGGAGCGCATTTGCCGCCACGGGCGAACCGACGGCCACCAACCAGCTGTTCTGGCCGTCCTATGACGAGGTGTCGGACCAGCATATGGTGTTGAAGGCTGCGTCGGCCGCCGGAGCCCAGCTGGCTCAACCGGCCTGCGACCTGTGGGACGCCCTGCTGGGCCCCGCCATCTAGTTCAAAAAACAGCCTGCTTGCTGTTGGGCGTTCCCCGCTGCGCGCCAGCCGGCCTGGCGCGATTTCTGCTTTCCGAGAATGGCCGTTTCGTTACCCCGCCACGGGCGGGGTGGCACCGGCTACACTAGGCTTGATGGATGGGACAGGTCATTACCCACCACCGGAATCGGATGGAAACAATGAGCGTTTGGGAGCCGAACACGATGAGCAGCGCGATGCGGAAAATCAAAGTCAAAAGCCCGCTGGTGATATTGCATGGGGACGAGATGGCGCAGGTGTCATTCCAGCGTGTGCTCGACCAGTTTGTATCGAACCGCCTGGAGATCCCGCTGATCGAACTGGATCTGTCCGCCGAAAACCGCCTGCGCACCAACGGCCAGATCGTGCGCGAATCCATTGAAGCCCTGAAAAAATATGGCGTGGGCATCAAGAATGCCGGCATGACCGTGAACAAGGCCCAGCTGGAAGAGCTGCTGGCGAAAATGCCGGAAGTGGATCGCAGCAAGCTGGCCGGCCTGGCGACCAAATCCCCCAACGGCGCGATCCGTGCCGGCATTGGCGGCAACATCACCCGCGAGGATATTCCCTTCCGCAATCTCAAGCGGCTGACGCCCAACTGGATCGATCGCGATATCGATGTGGACACCATGGACACCGGCGGCAACAAGCACAGCCACAACGAAATCTCGAAACACACCGGCATCATCAAGGTGGTGTTCGTGGGCGCCAGCGGCAATCCGGTGGAATTGCACCGGCGCAAGATCAACAAGGGTGATCCCTGGCTGCTGGCATCCAACGATATCGAGCAGGTGAAGAGCTGGGCCCACAACTTTTTCCAACGCGCGATCCGCGAAAAACGCGATGCCTACCTGGGCCTGAAAGACACGGTGATTCCCGGCTATGAAGGCGTGATGCGCGATGCCATCGAAACCATTTTCAAGCATGAATACAAGGCGGAGTTCGAGCGCGCTGGTATCAAGTACTTCTACGAGCTGATCGACGCCCAGGCGGCGCGGATCGTGGCGACTCCGCCGCAGCGGGCACTGTGGGGCGTGCCGGAAAACACCACCGGCCGCAAGATGTTCAAACTGGTGGATGCGCTGAAGAAATGGGGCATACCCGAACGCCACTACAGCGTATCCATTTCCCGCATGAGCGCCGGCGGTGGCGACCAGTACGGCAGTTTCAACATGCCGGTGGAAGAAGACGGCATCGTCAAGATCATCCTGGACGGCGAAGAAAAATGCGCGCGCGACGTGCGCAAGGGCGATCCGATTATTTTCATGACCAATGATCGCGATGCCATCAAGGACTGGGTGGGGCAGGTGTTCCGCGATGCGGCAAAGAACGACAAGGAAATCTACTTCGGCCTCAAGCGCGAGTACATGGAATACGATGATGTGTTCAGTGACGTGATCAAGGAAGTGCGGCAGGAAGTGGTGAACGACAACCTGCAGCCGCCGTCGTTCATGATCATGCGGCCGTCCAGCCAGCTGAAAAAAATGATCACCGACCCGCCGCGCAATGCGCTGTATCCGACGCTCAATCTCGACGGCGACATTTTTTCCGATATCAGCGCGGCACTGGGCGGCAGCCTGGCCACCGCCAGCTCGATCATCGAAAGCCAGGACGGCACCATGCTGTACGAAGCGCCCCACGGCACCGCGCACGATCTGTTTGTGAAATACCAGGCGTCGGGCGGCAAGGAGGCGTACTTCAATTCATCGGCGCTGCTGTATGCGGTGGCTACCGCGCTGGACACCCTGGGTTTGCGGGAAGGTAATGATGAGCTCAAAGCTTACGCCGACCAGCTCAAGGCGGCGCTGATCGCGACGGTGGATCAGGGCATCATCACGGCGGACCTGAAAGGCAAGACTTACCATCCGGACAAGGAAACCATCGTGGACATGTATGGCTTTCTGGATGCGATCGAGAAGAATTTGAAGGTAGTGTGAGTGTTGCAATGAGCTGAAAGCAGATCTTTGGATCTATCCGAGCCTGCTGCCCAGACTGTGAAAAGGATCTGGTCCGGCTTGCGCGTCACTTTTGAGATGTAGAGAGCAGGTTGATTGGCAGTGCGAACGTGTTCAATCAAAAAGGATAGTAACCCGGATGTTCCACGCATCTTCGTGCAGGCAATTGGTCGAGTGGGATACAGAATCAAACACACGACGCTTTACTTGAACAGGGGCTATT
>JBMOPR010000738.1:0-6689 GCA_049323075.1 Pseudomonadota bacterium | reverse complement strand
ACTCTCGCCGGTAAAGCGCGTCCAGATCGAAATTGCTGTTGATCAGCGCGCTGTCGATGCCAGGGTTGCGATAGCTCAGGCCGAACTGCAGGCTCTTGCTGTCACCCATCTTCCAGTCGTTGAGCCAGCGCATCCAGGTTTCGTTGGTGACGACTTCCGAGCGGAATTGCAGTGGATCGGTGCTGGACGGTGCGCTGATGGCCGCCAGCGCGCCTGCCGGCGTCGCCTGGGAATTGACCGGCATACTGAAGTGCGAATAGCCAGCCTGGAAGCTGCTGGTGATGGCATCCGACCAGGCCAGGGTATGCTCCAGCAGGCCGTGGTAGTAGCGTGTGTCGTAGTGGCTGAAGCCGTCGGACAGAAAACCGGTGACGTAGAAATCGTTGATATCGCGTTCCGCTGCCAGCAATTGCAGCCGGGTGTGACGGTTGAAGGTCAGCTGCAGTAACGCGTCGCTGCTTCGTTGCGGATCATGGGTGGAAATGATGTTGGGACTGAAAGTGTCCTGCACCTGGTAGTCTTCGCCGTTGTGGCGGTAGCCCTGCAGAAACAGGCTGCCGTCGATGCCGGCGGTGTCGAGCTGCTGCAGCCAGTTCACGGTGGCCTGTTCTGGATCGCCTGCATTGGCGCCCAGGTGGTTGTGGGCTTCGTCCGTGATGATGTTGATCATGCCGGTAAGAGCGTTGGACCCGTAAAGGGCTGAGCCTGGGCCGCGAATGAATTCCACCCGGGCAATGTTGGCCAGCGGAATGGCGGGGTAGGTATTGGCGCCGCCGCCGGTGAAAAAATTCTCGATCCGCATGCCGTTGATCATCACCAGCACTTCGCGCCCGGACACGCCGAATTTTCGCCCGCGCACCGAATAGGGCTGGCCCATGCTGTTGTCGGAGGAGCGGGCGGACTGGAATCCGGGCACATAATTCATCAGTTGCTCGATCGTGCTCACCGGCAGCTGGCGAATTTCGTCACGGGTAAAGACGGTGACCGAGGCGGGCACGTTGCTGAGTTTCTTTTTCGTCAGTGTGGGGCCGGTGATGGCGATGTTGCCCAGTTCTTCCAGCGACAGTTCAAACAGGTCCTGCTGTGTCGCGCTGACCTGCACCGGACACGCCAATGCGATGCCGGCCAGCAGGGCGGCCAGTGTGGCGGAACGAAACGAATGACGGGTCACGGGCATGTAGCGGCTATCCATAGTCCCTGGTGCAGACATTTACCGGTTCTGACTCCTTTATTGTTTAAAGCGTAGCCCGAACGCCGCTGCCCGCAGGCGGATCTCGCGCAGAAAATGCGCGATGGAGGCGTCGTCCAGATCGGTGTCGTTGAGCAGGGGCAGGTCGGGAAAACGTGCGCGGATGCGCTGCGCGAACAGGCCGCTGCCCTGGCTGTCGAGCACCTGCTGCTGAGTGAGATCGAGAACCGGAGTGGTGTTGAGACCGCAGCTGGGGGAACGGCTTTGCAGGATGTAGCCGCACAGTGTGGGGTAGCTGTTGGCAAAGATGTCAGCCACAGTGAGCAGGCGGTCGGTTACGTCCCGGTGTGGCGCGTCCCGCCCCAGGGCGCGAATGCCGTCAGCAGTCCGGACCAGATTGATGGGCGGGCGCGGAATGCCCATGCCGGCCACCGCTTCCGGACAGAACGGCAGCAGGCGACAATAGGGCGCGATCCGCTCGGCCACCAGCAGGTTGAACTTGTCCAGGCCGTCATAGCGCACCCGCTGCCCGGTCAGGCAGCTGCTGATGCCCACCAGGGGCAGATCGTCATCGATAGAAGGAGTCGTCATGGCCTGGTTCCAGCAATCCATCCAGTTACAGCCGCGCCGGCGCGGTTTCCATCTCGTTACCCGGGAGATTCTGCCCCAGATCGAGCGCGAATTGCGAACCCTCCGCATCGGCCTGGCCCATTTCTTCCTGCAGCACACATCGGCGTCACTCACCATCAACGAAAACGCCGATCCGGATGTGCGGGTGGATTTTGAATCGTACTTCAACCGGCTGGCACCGGAGAACGCGCCCTATTTCACCCACACGCTGGAAGGAGCGGACGACATGCCCGCGCACCTGAAATCCAGCCTGCTGGGGTGCAGCCTCACGCTGCCCATTCAGGGCGGTGCGCTGGCACTGGGCACCTGGCAAGGCATTTACCTGTGCGAGCATCGCAACGAGGGTGGCAGTCGCCGGCTGCTGGTGACACTGCAGGGGGAATAGCGCAAAAAGCCTGCCTGCTGTAAGGTGCCGCCACTTGTTTCAGCGAGGAATTTCTTCCATGTCTGCCATGCGTCTGGTTGTGTTAACCATGGCTCTGCTGACGGCCAGCTGGCTGGCGGGCCCGGTGTTGGCGCAGCCGGAATCTGAACCGGCGGTGGCCACTGAACCGTCTTCAGGCGATGTCAGCCTGTTCGATCCGCAGGATGGTTATCTGGATGCCAGTGCCTGGCTGGCCACCCGGTTCGGCTTCCTGCCGGTGCCGGTGATTGTGACGGAGCCAGCGGTGGGCTATGGCCTGGGCCTGGCGGGCATCTGGTTTCATGAAATGCCGGTAAAAAAGCCCTCGGGCCAGACTTACTTTCCTTCCCTGTCCGGCGCGGTCTACCTGGAAACCGAGAACGAAACCCGCATGGCCGGTGGCTTTCATATGCAGTCCTGGAAAGATGACGACTGGCGCTATACGGGATTTCTGGCCCGCGCCGATATCAATCTGGAAAGCCAGACCGATCTGGAGCGGCCACTGCAATACAATCTGAACGGAGACTTCCTGCTGCAGCGGATCAGCCTGCGGCTGGACGATTTCTGGCGGCTGGGGGCGCATTACCTGTATGCCGGCGGGAATGTGCAGTTCGAGCGGGAGGAGCTGACGCTGGATACGGTGAGCAGCGCGCTGGGACTGCAACTGTATTATGACGGCCTGGACAACCCGTTCAGCCCGTCCAGCGGTGCCATGCTGCAGTTCGAGCCCGAGTACTTTGCCGAGCAACTGGGCAGTGATGTCAGCTTCGCCAAATGGACCCTGGATGCCCAGTATTACCTGCCCCTGGGGCGTCATCGTCTGGCGGGCCGCCTGGTGGGTGGCTGGGCCGATCAGAAGGCGCCGTTCTACAACCAGCCTTTTATCATGCTGCGGGGTGTGCCCAAGATGGGTTATCTGGGTACTGAAGTGGCGGCGATTGAGGTGGAATGGGCCTATAACCTGCACCCACGCTGGCAGGTGCTGGCGTTTGCCGGTGCCGGTCATTCCAGTTCGGAAAGAGGGTTGCGGGTGGCGGAGTCCGCCAGTGTGGAGGCAGGGGGACTTGGCTTCCGCTACCTGCTGGCAAGCCGGTTGGGCCTTCGGGTCGGTGCCGACCTCACGGCCAACAGCGACGACGATTACAACCTGACGCTGGTGGTCGGCACCGCCTGGTTCTGATGGTCCGGTAGCCCCCAATCAGTGCATGAATAGATTTATCAGCATGAAAACTAACGCTTTTTCTCGCATCTGGATATAATTCCGCCCGCGCAAATTCTGTTTCGGAATAGCGTTAATGCCCTTTGGAAATAAAGATATAGATGGCTGAATCCTTAGACAAAAATACCATCTAAAAAAGCAGAATATTTTTAGCAAAGCCCGACGGCTCGACTATAAATATCTTTACCTCTGCAAGCAGCCAAAATGATTGAGGATTGTGACGATGTCTGACTACGATGAAATCGATGAAACCGCAGTGGAACCCGTTGCAGGTGAAGAAGCCTCTGCACTGCCCCCGGCGGAGGAGCCGGCCCAAATCACATTCGACGATGGCCGTGACCGTACTGTAAGTTCCCGCGAAGCCGAACGTCGTCGACTGGAAGATGACATGAAACGCTTCCTGAGCGGCGGCGGCAAGATTACCCAGGTCGACCCCAACGTGCGGATGGATCCTCCGCGCAAGCCGGAATCCAATTACGGCAGCCGGCCGATCTGATAGCACCCACGCTTGCAGGCAGGGTTGTGTTGAAAGGGTTATGTTGAACTCTTGTTGATTGAGAAGTGTTTTTTCTTGAAACCCGGTTATGACAGTAACCGGGTTTTTTTTCGCCTGTGGCAACAGTCTTAGTCGCAATTGGAAGGGGCGGGAATGCCGGCGATACGGTCGGACAGGTAGCGGAGCGCGCCGCGATGGCCGGTGATGGCCAGCAGCAGGTGATCGTTGAGCACGCGCCGGTACTGCACGGGCACACCGGACTCGCAGTAATGTTCCACCACTGCATCTACATCCCGGATCGGAATCAGCTCATCCAGTTTGCCCTGGTAAATGTACATTGGCGCCATCGGGACGCGTTGGCCCAGGGTATTGAGCGCAATCGCCCGTTGTACCTCGGGCAAGTCCAGTAACTGGGGCACGGTGGTATAGCGGCTCATCCGGCGGAAGGGATAGAGCGTCAGCGGGTCCTGCGTGCCGGAAAGGAACTGCCCGGCGCAGGTGTTGCCAACCCGCGCCATCATGCGTTTGCCGCGTTCGTTGAGCAGACTGTCGACATTGATCTCGGGATAGGCCCGCCCCAGCGAGGTGGCCACCGCCATGTACATGCCGGAGAGCAATGTGCCGTCGATGCGGCGGGCAACGGTTTCCACATTCACCGGCAGTCCGCCCACTGCAAATCCCCTGATATCCAGTTCCGGCGCGTAATCGGCCTGCAGTTCAGCGGCCCAGCCCGAGGCAATGGCGCCTCCCGAGTAACCCATCACCGCCACCGGTGTGGCCAGCCCGTCGAGCTCTGCCGGTGCGAACAGCTGGGTGGCGCGAATGCCGTCCAGTACGCTCTGACCCGCATTCAGACCCACGCCCCACAGCGATTGCGGGCCCTCATAGTCGGGCACCGTCACTACCCAGCCCTTGCGCAGGGCCGGTGTGATCAGCGCCTGTTCCAGAACGGCCCCCTTCAGCATCTGGTGGGATGGGGCGCAGGTCAGCGTCAGCCCGTCGTAGGCCGTCTGGTACGACAACAGCACCCGGCCATTTGGCGGCGCCTTCTTCGGCACCAGTACGGTGGTGACGTGTGCTACCGGCTGGTTGTGATGATCGGTGGTGCGGTACATCAGCTGCCAGGCGTCGCCACCGATAGAGAGGACGAAATAGGCCTTGGCCTGGATGGGGCGAAAGCGCAGCACGGTACCGGGCGCGACCGTTGCCAGTTCGTCCCCGCCGGGCTGGGTGTAGAAGGGATCGTTGTGCGGGTGTGGTACCGGTTTCACCGGTTTGGGGAATTCCTCTGCCGCCTGCGCCGGCAGGCTGAAGTACAGCAGGGCCAGCAGGGCTGCCCTGAATCTGTGTGACATGACGCGTCTCCGTTTTTGTTTTATTGCCCCGCGCCAACGTCGCAGGGGAGAGACAGCGTAGCTATTCGGTCACAGAGGGTATTGTCCAAACAGACAGGCTTTGGCAGAAGGCGCAAGGGCTGCGCCTGCTGTTGGAAGCAGAGTGCCGGCTAGTCGTACAGACACTCCACATACAGCGTATTCACGTTGGAACCGCCGTTGACCGGCCCGAACATGTCGGCGCTGGCAAAGATGCCGGAGCGGTGGTGCACCGAAAATCCGAAAAAGCAGTGGCGGTAGTCATCGCTGTCAATCATGTCGCCAATGCTGGCGTCGATGCTCACGTCCAGATAGTTGAGCAGGTTGGACGTGGTGGGATTTTTTTCTTCCAGGTTCACCTGTTCCATGTACGGCACTTCTTCCGCATAGGAAATACCTTCGGCGAAACCGAAGCGGGTCAGTACGCTGTCGGACCAGGGGAAGTTGTTGTAATAGAACTTGAACGCCGCCACGTATTCGAAGAAATCGTCCTGGTAGCCGCGTTCAAAACGGCGTGCAATTCCGCCTTTCAGCCAGACTTCCCAGTTGCTGCCGAAGAACGTGTTTGACAGCTGGCGGCCCATGAACACGCTGATCAGGCCGGGGCGTGTGGTGTCATATTCCACGTTGCCGCGCACGATCTGGTTGAGGGTGACTTCGGTGCCGAAGCCGCCGGCCACTCGCACAAACCAGGGTTTGCCCGGGCCGCTGAGAAAATCGTATTCCGGTGCCGTGCGTTCTGCCGTTTCCTCCTCGAACTGTATCCGGTAGTTCAGGCCCAGCTTGAAAATATCCTGCTCGTCGGTGATGGGGCTGTCGTAGACGGTGGCGCCCAGCCGTTCATACTCGATGTTGAAGGTGAGGAACTGGCGGCCGTCGATGTTGTAGCGCAGGTCTGAACCAACGCGGAAGCTGGTGGATTCATCGGCCTGGTAAGAGGGGCGGTCCGGCAGCGCTTCCTCCGGTTCCACGCCGAAGTAATACTGGTTGTAATCCTGGGAGTACCAGCTGATGCCGACCCAGGGCAGCACGGTCCAGGCGCCGTGGTCGTAACGGCGGCTCCAGTTGAAGGACAGCACCTGGCCGTTGTGGTTGCTTGAGATGTCGGAGGTGGCGTCGAGGGTGAAGTCGCCCAGGGCGGTGACGCGGGTCAGGTCGATGCCGCCGTCCACACTGTCCTCGCGCTTCATGCCGGTGAGGGCTTCCTTGTCTTCGTCGTTGTAACCGGCAAAGCGGTAGCCGGCATACAGGTTGGAGCGCCAGTCCTCGCTACGGAACAGGTGAATGCCGCCTTTGGTTCCCGCCAGAAACAGGGTTTCGCCACTGTAGGTGAGCAGGGGGATGAAGTCGGAATGGGTGGACGCATCCTCGTAGGGCGA
>JBMOPR010000737.1:1842-6699 GCA_049323075.1 Pseudomonadota bacterium | reverse complement strand
GTCACCATGGTAGGCCTGATCCTGCTGATCCAGTGGCTGGCGCCGACGCTGCCGCTGACCCTGAGCCCCTTCTACCTGGGTCTGTCGCTGGCGCTGTCCGTCATCATCGGCCTGGTGGCTGGGCTGGCGCCTGCCCGCACCGCTGCCCGCATGAACCCCATTGACGCACTGCGCACGGAATGATGGCACGGGGTTTGAATTACCCCTGCAAAGGTCCTTCTGGAGATTTTCATGGGTCAGGTCGAAACACACTTGTCCGCCACCCCTAAAACCGGCGACACCCCACAAAACGCACAACAACAGGCTTCCCTGGCCATCGATTTGTTTCACGCGCACACTCTGCGCATGGCCCGGCACGAACTGTTGATCACCATTTTGGTTCTCAGCCGCTTCATTCAGCGCCATCGCGGTGCAACGCTGGCCCTGCTGGGGGGCGACAAGAGCTTCCGGCCCCAGGTGCAGACCCTGCAGCAACAGATCAATGCCCAGCTGGAATTCATCCACTGCCTGAATACCACCGCCCACGAATCCATCGCCGAAAATGACTGGAAGCAGCTGAGCCTGGGCTGGCACACCATCATCAAGGATCTGGAAAACGACGCCATCCACCACAGTTTCGAGTTCCATTCCCACCTGCTGGAACTGCTGCTGCGGGTGGCACGCCAGCTGAGTGAGGCCGTGCTGTATCAGCCGCCGCTGGCACAGATGCCCGAAGCCCTGCGTAACCGGGTGGAGAAGACCTGCCTGGAGCCACTGCAGAACCTGAACCAGACGTGCGTGATCGAGCTGTATGAACTGGTGGAATACCTGGCGCGGATTCGCGGCATGGGCACCCACATGGCCGCCGTGGGCCACAGCGACACCGATTCCGATACCCGGGTGGCGTTCTGGCTGCAGGAATTCCGCTACCGCAAGGATCGCTTCGACCAGAACCTGCAGGTGCTGCCCAGCGCCTACCTGCCGTTCATTCCCGCCCTGCGCGCGCTGCCCAACCTGAACATGAAATTGAATTACTTCATCAATCTGCTGGGACACGAGATGACGTCGCAGCGTTCGATCAAGATTCCCAGCCACAAACTGTTCCTGATGGGCACCGAAATCATCGACGGCTACCTGAACGTGATGGATCAGGCCAATGCCGTGATTCGCGAGCAGCTGCATCAGATGAACATGATGTGCCTGCAGCGCCTGATGGAGTAATCCGGAATTCCACTGTGCAGCCACCCGGTTGCACAGTGGCCACAAAATGCAGTCTCCCCGGAAATTCTGGGCGTTAACATGCACGACACTAATGCCAGCGTTGTCAAACCTGTTTCCCGCTCTCCCCACCCCCGAAACAATGACTGCCGCGCCACCGTCAATCCCGGTAGCACTTGAAATATTCCGTGTGATAGCATCTCCGAACTTTTTTAGGCTCGGTGAATATTGATGTGGGCCTGCTCTATGCCCGCATCGACCTTGCATCGACAACTCCGACAACCGACTAGGCGATAAGGGAATGACTGCTGAAACGTCTGACAATCTGAGCGCTGGCATCAATCTGCGCGAACTGGCTTCTTCCGCTCACTTTGCCCTGAAACTGTTTTTTCTGCTGCTGACGGCTGCTTTCAGTTTCATGCTGGATCTGCAAACGCTGGGGCTGGCCTGCGTTTTTCTGGGCAGCGCATCGCTGCTGATTGAACGCCGTCTGTCAGTGCGCGATCCGGCTTCCACCATCCTGCTGCTGAGTGGCCTGGCTCTGTGCCTGTTGCAGTGGCTTCCCACCGTGCAATCCGCGCTGCCCGCGAATTTCCTGCCGGCACTGCCCTTCGTGGCCGTATTCACTTTCTACCTGGGTTATTCGCTGCTGCGGCAGCCATTCGCCGAACTGTTTGCCCAGATTTCCTCATTGCCAGCCTTGCGCCGTCAGCACACGCAACTGTGGCTGATCCAGTCCGCGGCTGTTGCTGCACTCTGGCTGTTGCTGCCGGCCCACTATTTTGCGCCGCTGGCTGCGGTGATCGCGGTGGAAGCGCTCATATTGCATGGCTATCTGCAGCTGGTGGGCGTCGGTTCCTTCTGGCAGGGCGCAGCCACGCGGGAGCTGGAAGAATTCCGTTTCGTTCGCGTCGAGAAGGAATATGCGCAACTCAAACCTCTGTACGATCTGTTCATCAAGGAACTGACGCCGGCACTGAAGGAAGGTGACCGGCTGCACGACAAATCCCACGATGAAATCGTGCAGATGAAAATGCAGTCCGATCAGAAGAAATGGAAATACGCCACCTTTTACGCTGCCTACCACGGTGAAAAACTGGTGGGCACCGTGACCTGTCAATTCGATTCGAACGAACGCAAGGTGCCGGTGGAATACATTACATCAAAGCCAATGAACCTGGACAAATTGCGCGAATACGGCCCGGTGGTGGAACTCGGACGTCTGAGCGTGGCGGAAGATTACCGCATGGCTCCGGAAGTGCTGGCAGGTCTGATCATGTGTGCCACCGAAACGGCGCTGGCACACGATACCTGTTTCATCGTGCTGCAGGCCGTGGAGAAGACGGCCCGCATCTATTCCAAGATGGGATTCGCGCCCATTCTGGAAGAATCGGTGACCAATCTGGAATACGGTACGCCGATGAAACTGTTTGCTCTCAACCTGGCGGCCCAGTCGGGCACCCGCAACCCGTACCGGGACAACATGGCCCACCATTTTTCGCCGTACATTGTGCATCGCTTCGTGTGGCGTCAGATTGTGAAAACCCTGTTGCGTGGCCGGAGCAGGCAGAAGCGGATTTCGGATCTGAGTACCCAGGAACTGCCAGCACTGGCACAGTTCACGTAAGGTGAATCAGTCGGGGGAAACGCGCGCCAGCGCGAGCATATCCCTGCATGCAATTCCCTCCCGCACGTTGTACCTGGCAGCAGCCATGGTTGCGGTCGGCACGAGCCAACAGCCACGAGATCAGGGACCGAGGCTGCCGCAGCATGTTTTCAATCCCTTGGCAAGCGCAGGAACACTCGGCATACAACGTACGTAACGGGCAATGACCTGACATCGAGCAAGGTAGACAATATCTCCCCCGTCGGTTTACCAGCGGAACCACAGTACCTATTCGACTTGCGGTCATTCAAGGGAGCCATTGATGAATACCCCACTTGCCTCTGCGTCGCAGAAAACCATCTTTATCACAGGCGCCACCGCCGGTATTGGCAGGGCTACTGCACGCCTGTTTGCCGAAAAAGGCTGGTACGTGGGACTTGCCGCCCGCAGTCCGGGCAAGCTGCAAGAACTGCAAAAAGAACTGGGCGCCGCGAACTGCTGTGGGCATGTGATGGATGTCACCGATGCCGGACAGGTAAACCAGGCTCTGCAGGCGTTTGGAGAAAATACCGGAGGCCGTCTGCATGTACTGGTGAACAATGCTGGCGTGTTGCATGCCGGTGACTTCGAAGACATGTCCACGCACCAGCACAACAGCATCCTCGATACCAATATCAAAGGCGTGATTCATTGCATGCAGGGCGCCTTTCCGCTGCTGAAAAGCACTCCGGATTCGCACGTCATCAACATGAGCTCAGCATCGGCCATGTATGGATCGCCGACGCTGGCCACCTATTCCGCCAGCAAGTTTGCCGTGCGGGCCCTGACCGAGGCGCTGAATGTGGAATGGGCGCGGCATGACATCACTGTGACGGACATCATGCCGCCGTTTGTGGATACGGACATGCTGGATAATCCGGTGCGCAGCCGCATCAAGGCGATCTCGCTGCTGGGCGTGCAGCTGTCGGCTGAGGACGTGGCGCAGTCGGTGTGGAATGCGATTGCATCACGCCAGTTGCACGACCGGGTGACGCCCTCATTCCGGCTACTGGCGCTGATGCAGAAGCATGCGCCGGACCGCATCCAGCGCCGGTTTGTGAAAATCCTGTCGGGATATTGAAAGCGCTTTCATCAACCTTTTCCCAAACCAAATGCCCTGCGGCTGATCCAGTGCAACGCTGCATCACTGGCGAAACGCCGCAGCAGCCCCACCAGAAAGGCGCGCCTTCCCGCCAGGCGACGATAGGGAGCTGACGCCGAAACCGCCATGCCGTGCGCATTGCGGGCGATATTGAGCGGGTCCGGCCCGGTGGATCTGCTCTTCAATCCCGTTGCCCACCTGCCGACGCGCTGCATCGTATTCCCGCAACGGCAGGGCCGGCTGCTGCATACTGATGCCGGTGCGATGGGCTTCCGGCTCGATCACGCCAACGCGGATGCCAAAGGGTTCCCCGGCGCCGGGCGCGCATGGTAGGCAGCACCGCACGCGTGACCGCCAGAAGGATGGCATCACCGGGTTTACCACCAACCACATCGCGGACGTGGCCGGCGTGGGCATCGGTTCGCTGTACCAGTATTTCCGCGACAAGGACGCAATTCTGGAAATCATCGTGCAGCGTCATCTGGATGAACTGGGCACGGCGTTGAAGGCAGGAAGCGGACATTGATGCGGTCCGCCTGCAGGCAGCAGCGCTGATCGTGTACACGCTGGTGGAAGGCGCGGTGCATCGTGCCATAGCGGAACAGCGGTTCGAAAACGACATCGCCCGACTGACGGCAGAACTGAAGCAGGCGGCAGGGCGTTATGTGGTGAGTCGGGCGGATTGATAGCGCTTTTTATGGGATTTTTACGGCGTTCGCACTTCCTGCAGTAGCCCCTTTACGCCCTCCGGTTCTACGCTGACACCGTCATTCAGCCAAAACCGGAGGTATCTATGGACTGGCTGCTATTGGCCATCGTGATCGCGCTGGCAATCTACCTGTGCATCGCCATGCTGGCGCCGGAAAAATTCCACGGGTGATGCCATGACAGAAATTCTGCTGCTCGCCCTCAT
>JBMOPR010000737.1:0-1832 GCA_049323075.1 Pseudomonadota bacterium | reverse complement strand
TGGGCCGCTACATGACCGGCATTTTTTCCGGCAATGCCCACGGCAGCGACCCTCTTTTCCTGCCGCTGGAAAATATCATTTACCGCTTAAGTGGAATCAATCCCGCCCACGGCATGAACTGGAGATCCTACGGCCGCGCCTTCCTGCTCAGCAATCTGATACTGGGACTGCTGGCTTTCGTCCTGTTGCTGCTGCAATCCTGGCTGCCACTGAATCCCGATGGCATCGGGCCGCTGTCGTGGGATCTGGCGCTGCACACGGCGGTGTCGTTCCTCACCAATACCAATCAGCAGCATTATTCCGGTCAGGCGCAGCTGAGTTATTTTTCCCAGAGCATCGTACTGGTGACGCTGCAGTTCGTGACGCCGGCGATGGGGCTGGCGATCTGCGCGGCGGTGTTGCGCGGCATGAATGGCGGTCGCAATGCGGAAACGGCGCAGGAGAATGAGGAACGGGATCTGGGTAATTACTATGTGGATCTGGTGCGCTGTGTGGTGCGGCTGCTGCTGCCACTGACGGTGGTGACGGCGCTGTTGCTTGCTGCGCAAGGTGTGCCGAGGCCCGGTGGCCGCCATGGTGGCAATCAAGCAGCTGGGCACCAACGGCGGCGGCTGGTACGGCCCCAACAGCGCCCATCCACTGGAAAATCCCACGCCGGTGAGCAATGCAATCGAAACCATGTCCATCGTGCTGATTCCCATGGCGGTGGTGTTCATGGCCGGTGGCCTGCTGCGGCGACGCGGCTTCACGCTGATGTCGCTGGCGACGATGGGATTGCTGAGTGCGCTCTGTATTGGCGCCAGCATCTACAGTGAACAGCTGCCGAATGCGGCGTTTACGGGGCTGGCGGCGGAAGACCCCAACCTGGAAGGCAAGGAGGTGCGTTTCGGTGCCGATGCCTCGGCATTGTGGGCGACGTTGACCACGCAAACTTCCAGCGGCTCGGTGAATGCCATGCACGATTCGCTGAATCCGCTGGCGGGCCTGGTCACCCGCGCCGGCATGCTGGTCAACGCCATCTGGGGCGGTATCGGCTGCGGCTTCGTGAATTTCCTGGTGTATGTGTGGATCACGGTATTTCTGGCGGGGCTGATGATCGGGCGCACGCCGGAAATTTTCGGCCGCAAGATCGAGACGCGGGAAATTACGTTGCTGGGTGCGCTGATCGTGCTGCCCACACTGTGCATTCTGGGGCTGACGGCGCTCACCGTCGCCATTCCCGCGCTGACCGGAAACTCCAATCCGGGTTTTCACGGTATCGCCCAGGTGTTTTACGAGTATACCTCCGCCTTTGCCAATAACGGTTCTGGCTTTGAAGGGCTGGGGGACAACACGCCCTGGTGGAATCTGAGCTGCGTGCTGGTGCTGCTGGTGGGACGTTACCTGCCGCTGGTGATTCCGCTGATGATCGCCGGATCGCTGGCGCGCAAGCGGGTGGCGCCGGTGTCCAATGGCAGTCTGCGGCTGGAAAACGCCACCTTCTGCCTGACGCTGGTGACGGTGATTCTGATCCTGAATTTTCTGTCGTTCCTGCCAGCCACGGTACTCGGACCGATTGGCGAGGCGCTGGAACTGGCGCAAACGGAGTAACGGCCATGACATCCACCGTACCTGTCACAGCAACTGTCGCAAAAAAATCCCGTGCCCAGGCGTTCTATTACACCCTGTTGCGCGAAGCCGCCGGCCTGGCCTGGCGCAAATTCGCCCCAGCCAGCGCAGTCAAAAATCCGGTGATGTTCGTGGTGCTGGTGGGCACGATTGTCACCGCGGTGATTACCGCGCACCGCATCGGCACCGGTGCATCGTTCGGGTTTGAGCTGGCCAGCGCGCTG
>JBMOPR010000736.1:0-6739 GCA_049323075.1 Pseudomonadota bacterium | reverse complement strand
GCGTGGCCGGACTGGCATTCAGGGATGAGGCCGCCACCGTCAACGCACTGGTACCGAAACTGCGCGCCCGGGGCGTTGAAGCAATCATTGTGCTGATCCACCAGGGTGGCACTGTGCCAGGCACCCAGGCCGCCGACACCATCAACAGCTGTGCCGGTGGTCTGGCGGGCACACCAATGCCGCCCATCGTGAGCGCGCTGGATGATGAGGTGGACATGGTGATCTCCGGTCACACGCATCAAGCCTACAACTGCCAGCTGGCCAACAGCACCGGCCGTCTGATTCCGGTGACCAGCGCCAACTCCATCGGCCGGGTGCTGTCAGACATCAATCTGACCCTCAACGATGCCAACGGTGAAGTGGTCAGCATCAGCGCCAACAACATTCTGGTGGACCGCACCCATTCTGCCACCACACCGAACGCGCAGATCGCCGGCCTCGTCAGCCAGTACAAGGCGCTGGCCACACCGATCGCCAACCGGGTGATCGGCGAAATCACGGCTGCCATGCCCCACAATGCCGCAACCGCTGCCGGTGAAATTGCGCTGGGCGATGTGCTTGCCGACGCGCAACTGGCGGCAACTGCACCGGCGGGTTTCGGTGAAGCAGTGGCAGCCTTCATGAATCCAGGTGGCATCCGCTCCCCCGGTTTCACACTCCCTTCCAGTGCGGCCGGCGAAGGCGATGGCAAGGTCACCTACGGCGAGGCCTTTACCGTGCAGCCTTTCGGCAACAGCCTGGTGACATTGAGCCTCACCGGCGAGCAGATCCACATCATGCTGGAACAGCAGTTCATCGGTTGCCACGCGGGCACTGCACCAGCGTCTTGGAACTATCCTGCCAGCGACACCAGCGGCCAGCCGTTCAACCGGATTCTGCAAGTGTCGGAAGGTTTCCGTTATGCATGGAGCGCGTCGGGCCCGGCCTGCGACAAGGTGGACCCCACCAGCATCAGCATCAATGGCGCCACGCTGGATCTGAACGCCAGCTACCGCATCACGGTGAATAATTTCCTGGCAGATGGCGGCGACAAGATCTATGTGCTGGCACAGGGTAATAACCGCCTGGGTGGCGCGCAGGATGTGGATGCACTGGAAGACTGGTTCAACCATCCGGCGGCGGATGCTGATCCGGTTGCCAGCGGCGTGCAGGTGGCGCCGGGGCCGCAGGACCGGATCTTGCTGCTGCCCTGATCGCAGGTTGACGTAGTAACTGAGAAAGAATCCCGCCGGCGCTAACCGGCGGGATTTTTGTTTATGGAAAGAAATGCCGTACCGCTGCAGCGAGGAGCGTGATCAGCGCACCCTCGCCGACAGGGATTTCACCGGAGTGCTGCCATCCGGCTGTGCGCCCAGCAGCTCCACGAACAGCACTGCGCCGGCCTGCGTCGGGGTGGCTGCAAGTTCTGCCCGCGCCCGGCTGTCCTTCGATTGCTGGTACAGCGTCAGCGCACCGGTCAGCGTTTCCAGCTCCGCGCGGCGCGGCGCGTCTGCCAGCAGAAAATACAGGTCCGCCCGCACCAGCGTGCCAGCGTCGTTCTGGAACAGCACCAGCCGCGTGCCCGACTGTTCTGCCTGAAAATTACCGGCGGTACCGGGTTGCAACGCAAGAACTCGCTCGCGAGCAAAATCAGTAACCGCAATACCGTTGCGCACACCGTCGATGGCCGCTGCCACCAGCGCCAGCGCGCCATTTGCGGCGGACGGTTCCACCGGGGGCTGCGCGCGGCAACTGCCCATCACCAGCAACAGACACATTGCCAGCAGGGTTGCCATCCGGTACCTCATTTCTCGCATATCAACGCACTCCCACAATCTTGATCTGGTTCAGGCCGGGATAGAAATGCACTTCAAATGGCGACCGGCCCTTGGCATCGTTAGCGAAGGCCACGGTTTTTTCCGCATAGCCATGAATCACCACGCGATTACCCTTGTTCAGATAACCCTTCTTGCGCATCCCGTCGATATCCAGCGGTTTAACATGAATGCAGCCATGGGAATTTTCCAGAATGACCGGCAATCCCTGCGCCTGCTGCGCCTCGTTCACCGGTGTGGTGTGAAAGAATTCCGCATGGATGGATTCGGAATCCTTGTTGAATTTGCCGTCGCGGTTTTTGTCCTTGTAAAAATAGCAGGTGATATGGCCAAAGTCGTTGAACACCCATTTGTCAGGCACTTTTTTGGTGCCGTACAAGGCTTCATGGTACTCCGCGATCTCTTTGCGCGTGACCGGTGTGAGCTTGCCCAGACTTTGCCACTTGCCCTGGTGTTTCACCAGCAGGTTGCCGGCACCGTCGTCCTTGAGTTCGGAACCCCACAGGATTTTCGACCAGGAGGCATAGGCCCGGCTGGAATGCTGGCCACAATACAGGATGCGGTATTCGCCGGCATCGGTCGGCCCCGCGGTATAACCATCGGACGCCATCGCCGCCACTTCCGGCCCGCCCATTGCGTCGTAACTTGCCACTACCACCTTCGGCATTCGCCTGCTCCCCCTTCATCGGTCAGTCAAGGATTTAACACCTTCCCGCAAAATCCGGCACGGCATTCCGGCACACTTCCGCGATGAATTGCTGCATCTAGACCAGCAACGCCCCCTCATGCCGCAGCAGCCATTCCTTCCGCGGCAGTCCGCCGCCAAATCCGATCAGCGAACCATTGCGCCCGATCACCCGGTGGCAGGGCACGATGATGGGAATGGGATTGCTGCCGTTGGCGGCACCCACGGCGCGCACGGCTTTGGGATTGCCGATGGTGTCGGCGATATCCTGGTAGGAACAGGTGGTGCCAAAGGGAATCCGCTCCAGCGCCTGCCACACGCTGCGCTGGAAGGATGTGCCCCGCGCCGCGAGCGGAAGATCGAAATGCTGGCGCTGGCCCGCAAAGTACTCCGTCAGCTGTGCAACGCCGCGTTCAGTCAGTGCATTGCCGTGACTGCCCGCTACCGGTTGCGCGTCAAAATCAATCGCGGTGATGGCATCCTCCGACGCCAGGATTTTCAGCCAGCCAATCGGCGTTTCCACAATATCGTAAAACATCACAGCAGGTTCCACAGGTGAAAGGTCAGGTAACTGCGCCAGGGGGCAGCGGCGTCGGGATCCATGGGGCGCCGGCACTGTGCCAGCGCTTTCTGCACGCCCAGATCCCGCGCCAGAAATATATCGGGGTCACTGAGGCCACGCATTCTGATGTAATCGACAGTCCAGGGGCCAACGCCCTTGATACCCAGCAGCGCGGCGGGATCGTCGCCAACAGACTGTTGCGTCGCCCGCTCCGCAAACGCGCGCAGCGTCGCCTTGCGCGACGCCGGCATGCGCAGAAAATCCAGGTTGCTCGCTGCCAGTTGCGCCGGTACAGGAAAATACCGGATGCCGTCGGCGTCGGGGTTGAACGCGTCCACCACCTGCTGCACCAGATTACGTGCTGCGGCCACCGAGACCTGCTGGCCCAGGATCGCCCGCACGCCCGCTTCAAACGGGTCCCAGATGCCGGGCAGGCGCAGTCCGCTGTGGGGCAGCGACGGTACGTCGAACAACGCGGCGATGGTGGTTTCGATCAGCGCGATGTCCGCGTCCAGATCCAGCACGCGACGAATGTTCTGCACCACTTGCGACAGGTGTTGCAGATCGTCCAGTGCCAGATCGATCGTGAAGCCACAACGCCCGGCGTCGAACTGCGCCGTGAACTGGCCGCGCGCATTGCCCATCTGAAAACTGCGGCCGTAACGGTGTTCGTCACACCACTCCAGCCCCGGAATCAGCCGCGCCACCAGAAACCGCTGCAGCAAGGGCCAGTGGTACGGAGGACGGCTGGCCAGAAACAACTGGATACCGCCACCGGCTGCACCATTGGCCTTGCGTACCGCCCGTGGCGCGAGCTGGAACTGCTTGCGGAAACAGTCGTTGAAACGGCGCAGGCTGTGAAAGCCGCTGGCCAGTGCAATATCCGTAATGGGCAGACGGGTTTCATGCAGCAGCTTTTTTGCGAACAGGCTTTGCTGGTACAGCGCATATTGCTTGGGCGAGACGCCCAGCTCGCGCTCGAACAGCTGGCGCAGGTAACGATCGCTGACGCCGAGGCGGTCCGCCAGCGCTGGCAGATCCGTTTCCTGCAGGGCACCGGCATTGATCAACCGCAATGCACGCTGCAGGGTGGTCTGGGTGCCCTGCCAGGCCGCCGACCCCGGCGCACTGTCGGGCCGGCAGCGCAGACAGGGCCGGAAACCGGCATTGGCTGCGGCAATGGCGCTGGGGAAATAGAGCACGTTCTTTTCCAGCGGCGGACGCACCGGGCAGACGGGACGACAATAAATGCCTGTGGTTTTCACGCCCACAAAAAACAGGCCGTCGAAACGACGATCGCGACTGAGGCGGGCCTGACGGCATTGTTCCTGGTCCAGCATGGGCGTTTTCCGGTGGCGTGTTTCCCGCATTGTAACCCGGCGTCCCGGCAAAACCGGCCGGATCCGGAACTGGTCCCACCCTGATAGCGCCTGCCCAAAAAGCAGACTGCGGCCCGAAGGCCGCAGTCTGGTGTTGCCGGTTACAAGGTCAGGGATCAGAAGCCGGTGCGGCTGTACTCGTATTCATACTCGTAGCCGCCGCCACGACGTCCGTGCTTGTCCCAACCGCGGTGACGACCACGGTCGTGACCGTGACCATAACCTACCCGTTTGTATTCACGCTCGTACTCGCGGTAACGGGGCGGTTCATGGATCACGTAGTGCTCGACCCGTTTCGGCGGGCAGTAACGGCGCGGGGCTTCCCGCTCATAGTAGTGATATTCGCGGTAGCCACCCCGTTGCCGGTCCCAACGATCATGATCCAGGTGGTGCTTGGTGGAAATTGCCGCCAGACCACCGACCGCCACACCGACCAGCACAGCCGTTTCGTCGTCATTCAGTGCATATGCCTGACGGGCGCCGAACAGACCGGCTGCAACCAACATGGTCAATACCGGAATAACGGTTTTCTTCATCTTGAACCACATAAGGAATTCCTCCTTGTTGTTTGACTGTTCCTGCAGATTAAACCCGGTCGGCTGAATTGATCCTGAACGCCTGCATCCGTTTGATTCAGTTTCGATTCAGTGGCCGACCGCTGTAATGGCGCCACAACATGCGGCAATGGCGCCGCACCGGAACGGAGGCACACCCATGAAAAAAACCTTGCTCATACTGTTATTTTTACTGCCAGCACTGATGGCCAGTCGCTGCGCCAGTGCCGGGGAAACCAGCCAGCAGAAATTCACCGGCAAGATCATCGCCAATCCGGACCGGGTGGAATCACCGGCGGATGCGACAGGCGCGACAGAGATGAAAGCGCAAGCGGAAACCAGCGCCAGTGCGTTCAGCATCCAGGCCCTGAGCGGCGCCGATTTCAGCATGTATAACGTCTGGTTCGACTTCACCCGCGACGACGATGGCGATGGCTATTACCACCAGTTCAACATCAATTTCGACATCGACACGCGCCTGTCCAGCGCCAGCATTTACGTCACCGGCCAGCTCAACAACGGCACCAGCACGCCCCTGTTCCGCACCGATCCATTCACCATCCGGGGTGCCACCGGCAGCGACAGCTACCAGGCCACCGTGCTGTTGACCGACGGCTATCCAGCCACCCGCTACGAACTGACACTGCGGGTCTATGACGCCAGCAGCAATGCCCTGCTGTTCACTTACGGTCCGCAACATGACAGCGATCTGGCCCAGCTGTATCTGGAGGATGTGACCCGGGAAGCCGTCAGCAGCGGCGATCTGGACCTGTTCGTGCTGGAATTCACTCTGCACGGCGATAGTGACGGCGACGGCTACTACACCCAGGCGGACGTGCGGTTCGATGCCGATGCCCCGGGCCGGACCGCCACGCTCTACGCCAGTCTGTACCTGATCGATCAACGCGGCGAGTGGATTCCCCTGCGCGACACCGGCACCTTCACCGTGAGCCACTATTCCCACAGCGACGCGGTAAATTCCGGCTTCGATCTGAACAGCGGCTTTGATCCGCAACGCTACCGGCTGGGGCTGGAAATCCGTGATGCCTACAGTCACATGGTGCTGCTGACATCGGTCACACCGGATGCCACACCGCTGCACATGGAAAGCGTGGACTATGACGCCAGCTACACGGTCGTGGAGGAACATCACGATGACGGCCACTCGGGCGGATCGCTGCACTGGCTGCTGCTGGGCGGACTGACCCTGCTGCTGGCGCGCCGCCTGCGCCGGTTTTGATTCGCACCGGAACAACTATAAAAAGTTGCGCCAACGAAAAAGCCACAGTTCGTGAGAACTGTGGCTTGCTACCCCGGGTCAACCGACTGCCTGCTGATTGCCGCTGTCTTTCACTCCGGTCTTACAGGTCGGCACTGCCAAATCGTTTCACCATCATTCAATACTGATTCACTTCTTGCACTTCTTCTGCGGTTTCAACAGGCCGCGACTTCACATCACTCACTACAGAATTCGACGCCAGCATTACCGGCCATGCCAGATTCCGCTCGCACAATGCCCGGCAAAAACAAAAACAGCAATGACACAATGGCAATGGTCAACGCGGCAGAACCCAGCCAATCAAGTATCCTGACACTGCTCATGGCACACTCCCTTATTGCTCAAAACCGCACGATAAAGTCAGTGTAATGGTCACCGTCAGAGCCGCAAGGCGACACTGCCGCGGCCATTGACCGGCAAAGCTGAGCAGTCAGTTGAACTAATGCAGCAAGCCGCCTGTTATGAT
>JBMOPR010000735.1:0-6754 GCA_049323075.1 Pseudomonadota bacterium | reverse complement strand
AACGCCTCCACCGTCAGGTAGATCACACCCACCAGCGTGGACGCCAGGATCACACCGTACAGCACCGGGAACATCTGCACGGTGATGAACTTGGAAAAGGAAAAGTCGAACAGGGTGGTGAGGAATATGCTGCCGCCGGTGCGGGTGCGTCTGAACCAGCCGGGGGTCGTTGCGCGGGTTTCGCCCGGAGCGTCCGGGCCGGGGGTGCGTGGGGAATCCGTCATGGGCGACTTCCTGACTGGGCGGAATACAGGTTACAGAGCCGGAAGCGGTTACTGTACCAGAAGGGCCAACAGTAGCAGATCCCGGTGGCAATGTGGCGTCAGGCCGCTGCTTCAAGGCGCCGCAGATACGGCCGCATCCAGAGCAGTGTACCCACACCCGCCAGCACGTTGCCCAGCGCGACGCCGGCATACAGTCCTTGCGTGTCATACAGCCAGCCCCCCAGCCAGGCCAGCGGCACGGCCAGGGCAAACAGGCGCAGACTGCTGATGAGCGTGCCGTACATGGGGCGGTGCAGCGCATTCAGGGCCGAGCAGCTCACCATGACGATACCCAGAAACGCATAGCTTGCCGGCACCAGCCACAGATACCAGACGATGGCGACGCGGGTTTCCGGATCTTCGCTGAACAGGCCCGCCAGGTGATCGCCGCCGAGGAACAGCAGCAGTGCCATCAACAGTTCCCACCCCACGGTGAACAGCAGCGCGCTCTTCACCGCCGTGCGGATGCGATTGATCTGGCCCGCACCGAAATTTTGCCCGACGAAGGGTGTCAGCGCCGACGACAGCGCCATGATCACCAGCAGCGCGATGGCCTCCAGCCGGGTGCCCACGCCATAGCCCGCCACCGCGTGCACGCCTTCGCGGGCGGCCATGGCGGTCAGCACGGCGCCGGCCAGGGGCGTCATCAGGTTGGTGGTGGTGGCCGGAATGGCGACCCGCAGTATCGAGCGCCAATGCGCCAGTTTCGGTCCCAGCAGATCGGTGGGTGTCATCAGTTCCAGCCGCCTGATCAGCACGTGCAGCACGGCAATGCCTGACATCAGCCAGGACACCAGCGTGGCGATCACCGCGCCTTGAATACCCAGCTCGGGAAACGGGCCGATGCCGAAAATCAGCAGCGGGTCCAGCACGCCGTTGCACAGCCCGGCGATGCCCATGATCAGGCTTGGCGTCTTGGTGTCTCCGGTGGCGCGGATCACGCTGTTGCCCACCATGGGAATCACCAGCAGGAAAAAGCCGGCGTACCACAGCCCCATGTAGTCGCGGATCAGGTCGATGGTGGCGCTGTCGGCTCCCAGCAGGCGGAAAAACGGATCGATGGTGAGAATGCCGAGCAGGCCCACGGGAACGGCAATGGTCACCGCCAGCATCAGCGCGTGGGCTGCCGTGCGGCGGGCCTCCGCCAGTTCACCCTTGCCGATGCGCGAGGAAATGTGGATCGATGTGCCGATGCCCAGTCCCATCGACACGTTCATCAGCATGGCGCAGACGGGAAAGGTAAAACTCACGGCCGCCAGTTCCGCCGGGCCCATCAGGCCGATGAAATAGGTGTCTGCCAGATTGAAAAACAGAATGGCGACAATCCCGATCACGGTCGGAATCGTCATGCGGGTGAGGGTGGAGCCGATGGGTGCGGTGAGCAGATCCCTGCTGGAGTCCCGGCGCATTCAAGTCACAGGCTGAATTCGAAGTGCGCGATTATCCCACAGGCGGGTGCTCCTCCGCACCCGCCGTGAACGGTCAGTCCACGATGAAGCTGGTGAACAGCACCTCCTGCACCTCGACGGGTTCGCTTTCAGCCTGCAATGCGTTGATCACTTCCTGCAGCGCTTCTTCTTTCAGATGCTGGCGGCCTTCGGGCGAGTTGAGCGCTTCTTCTTCCTGGCGGCTGAACAGCATCACCAGATTGTTGCGGATGTAGGGCACGTGCCGGTTGACGGCATCTGCAGTGGCGGTACCTTTAACCTTCAGCGTGACGTCAGCCTTCAGATAGCGGATCTTGGGCGCGACAAAATTGGTGACGAAGGCGGGAGCCAGTTCCACATAGGTGATTCCGTTAGGGTCGGCTTCTTCCTTGCTCGCGCCAGCGGCCAGCACAGGGGAGGCAAGGGCCATGGCAACCAGCACCGGGATTGCGTTGAACAGCTTTTTCATTGCGGTGAATCCTGCTTGGGTGTCGATGAGTCCGGGTACCCCTCAAGAATAGTTCGGAGGGAAAAATTTGCCGGGATAATTTGTGCGAATCCGGCACTGGTGCACGTTGCTGCCGCAGTGGATGAAATTGCTTGATGATCAGATGGTTGCAGCGTATCGCTGAGCGAATGCCTGTATATTCAGCGCCAAGGGTTTATACTCCCGCGCCATGCAATTCAATGCCCTGTTGTTTTCCCCTGTCCTGATGCTGTCGGCCTGGCTGCTGGCCGGTGTCCTGCTGTTTGCGGCCCTCCGCCTGGCCCCCTGGCGACCAGTGCTGGTGGTGCCCCTGCGCCAGCACGCCCTGTTTGCCGGTCTGGCCCTGCTGGGGCTGCTCTGGTCCTTCCGTTTCGAAATTGTGCCCGGCTTCCACTGCCATCCGTTCCTGATGGTCACGCTGACCCTGGTGTTCGGCTGGAGCTTTGCGCTGCTGGGTGGGGCTGTCGTCGCCCTGCTGGTCGTGGTGGCCGGACGGGCGGATCTGCAGGCCCTGCCGCTGGACTGGCTGCTCACCGTGGTACTGCCTGCCACACTGGCGTACGGCCTGCTGCAGGCGGTGTACCGGCTGCGTCTGCGCAATCTGTTCTTTTACATCCTGGGGCTGGGTTTTTTCGGCACCATCGCCATCACCTTCGTCACCTGTTGTGCCGTCTGGCTGCTGCTGGCGGCCACCCAGACGGCGCCGTTCATGGACGAGTTGTGGGAAAAAAGTGCCGTGGTGGTGCCGCTGCTGTATGCGGAAGGATTTCTCAACGGCGTGCTCGTCACCGCCATCACGGTGTTCGTGCCGGATCTGGTGAAAACGTTTGATGATCGTCACTTCCTCGACGGCAACGGCCCGGACCGGTGAGCCTGATACCGCGGTATTTGCCGGCAAAATCGTTTGACCTGATCCAGTCGTTTCGCAATCATTGAACCTGATTCCGCTGAACGGACGACAGCCCGCCATGAGAACCATCCACAAATTCGAAATCGCCCTCAACAAGGAAATCCAGTCCATCGACATGCTGGATCCGCCGCATTACCTGCGCGTGGAATACCTGGTGCACAAGCGCAGCATTTTCCTGTGGGCCGAGGTGCCCGCCGACCTGTCGGTGAAACGTCAGACCCGGCGCTTCCGCGTGTTCTCCACCGGTGACGGCATCCCTGACAGCGCCCGTTATGTTGGCACCTGCGTCGATCAATACCTGCCGGAGTCTTATCATCTCTACGAATTGCTGGACTGATCGCCTATAATCAACGGGATCTCAAGGGGCTGCGGCCCCTTTTTTGCAGAACGGAATAATTCGCGCAACAGGAACCCCGCATGAGCCAACCGCAAACCCTCGGCAAGTACCAGATTCAGGGCATTCTGGGTAAAGGCGCCATGGGAGTGGTGTACAAGGGGTTCGACCCCAACATCGCCCGTCTGGTGGCGATCAAGACCATTCATGCCTCCCTGCTGGATACCGACATGGGGCGCGAACTGCTCAACCGGTTCCGCAACGAGGCGCAGGCAGTGGGGCGGCTCAACCACGCCAACATCGTCGCCATCTACGAGTTCGATCAGGATCACGGCACGCCCTATTTCGTGATGGAATTCGTCGAAGGCCAGGATCTGAAAAGCCTGCAGAAGGATGGCCGCAAGTTCACGCCGGAAGAAGCGGTGAACATTGTCAGCGCCATCCTCACTGCGCTGGCCTATACCCACCAGCTGGGCATCGTGCACCGCGACATCAAGCCGGCCAACGTGTTCATCACCCACAACAACCAGATCAAGCTGGCGGACTTCGGTATCGCCCGGGTCGACAACGCCGAACTCACCCAGATGGGCAGTGTGCTGGGCACGCCGTCGTACATGTCGCCGGAGCAGTGCAAGGGCATGAAGGTGGATGCCCGCAGCGATCTGTTTTCCACCGGCGTGGTGTTGTACGAATTGCTGGTCGGCCGCAAGCCGTTTGGCGGCGAGAACACGCACGCCATCATGCACAGTGTGCTGTCGGCGGAGCCGGCACGACCCTCGTCCCACGACAAGGCGGTGCCGAAGGAATTCGACGACATCATCAAAAAGGCGCTGGCGAAGAAAGTTGAAGATCGCTATCAGTCGGCGGAAGAGTTTCGCACTGCGCTGCAGAAAGTGATCGCGCCGCAGCAGTCTGGCGGCGGTTCTCTCAACAAGTGGCTGGTAGCCGCGGTGCTGGTGCTGGTGCTCGGCGGTGCGGTGGCCGCCGGCATGTGGTTCAAGAAACAGCAGGACCAGCGGTTCGCCCAGCCGGTTGTGGAAACCCAGCCCCAGCAGCCTGCCGGCCCGGCCATGTCCGCCGAGGCCCAGGCCAAGATCGAACGCCTTTTAGGGGTGGCAGAGGCTCACTTCAAGGGTGGCCGACTGGTGTCGCCGCAGGGCAGCAATGCCTTTGAAGCGTTCCAGCTGGTGCTGGCCACTGACCCGCAGAACGCGCGCGCGCTGCAGGGCATCGAGGACGTCAAAAGCCGGTTCTTCAAGCGGGCGCAATTACTGGCAGTGGAAGGTCAGCGGGAGGATGTGGAGAAGCATCTGGCGCTGGCGGAAAAGCTGTTTCCCACCGACGACCGGGTGGAGCTGCTCAGGAACCGGTTGACGGAACAGTAGTGCTCACGGAGTGGGGCTGCAGTACATCGAAGGCAGCGTCCAGATGCTGCTGGGCTGCTTCCCAGCGGCCCTCGCTGCGGGCCTCATCTGACAGCTTCAGGTGAATATCCTTCAACAGCTTGCGGGCAGTGATCAGTTCTTCGCTGCCGGCGAAGCGTTTCTCCAGTTCCCGCAATGCCCCGTGGGCGGTGGCATGATCATCTCCCGGCAGCAATAACCGCAACTCCACGCGTTCCCTGACCAGGGTCAGCAGGGTTGCGGCATCCAGCGTGCCCAGATCCGGCGGGGGAGGGCTGCCTTCGCCGGCTTCGGCAGTCACTGCGTCCAGAGAGGCGGGTGCCATGACAACGGACGCGTCGCGGTGCATGACGGATTTGGCGACTGTGCCCACGCTGCCGGTTGGCGCCTCCTGCAGCAGCCGGTTTACCTCCTGTGTGCCGCCCTGGCTGGCAGTGCGATCCGGACCGGCGGTATCCAGTGGCCTGTATTGCAGTGCAATGACCCCACCCAGTACGCCCAGCAGTCCCAGTACCGAGCCTCCCACCAGCAATGGAAGGCGCGAGCGCGGCTGTGCAGGCATCCGCGGAGCGGCAGGAGCGGTCAAGGTAGCCTGGCGGGCGGGATCAAATGATGTGGCGGCCTCGTGCAGCCCGGCATGGTCGCTGCGTTCGGGTATGGGAGTGTAGTCCCCGGAGGGTGCGCTTTGCGGCGCAATCCGGGTGACATCCGTGCCGGCCGTGGCGCGGGGGGCCACAATGGTGGCGCCGCCGTTGGCTACCAGGGTGGCCTGACCTGACACGACGGTGCTGTCAGCCTGCACGATCCGGATCGGCACGGAATCCGGCGTCAGCGCGACGCCATCGGAGAACAGGGTGGGATCGGCGCCGGAAGCGGGTTGGGGCTCTGATTTCAGGGCATATTCCACTTCCTTGCGCAGCAGCAGGAAGTCGGTGACCGGGATAGGGTGTTCGTATTGGGCCTGGTCCAGCCAGTGCAGCAGGTGGCCGCGCCGCACCGGGTCCTGGCGGAAGGTCTGCAGCAGGAAATCCCGCAGCAGGGCAATATCTTTCCTGCCCTGCCGGTAATCGTCAAAATAGGCTGACAGCGTGCGGCTCGACATGCCTTCCATTCTCGCTGGCGTTTTTTTCACGCCGGTACTGTGGGCCGCCCCTTTTTCGCCCCTTATCCGGGCTTGCGGCCGTTGAAGAAAAATTCCCCCGCTTCATGCCCGGCATAGCGGGCCGGGGCGTACTCGGGAGTCTGCCGGGTGTTCAACTGCTTGGCACGGGCCTGGACCCGGGTCAGCACATCCCGGTAGAGGGAGTGGCCGTCCATGATACCGCTATTTTGCTGCAGTGACTCCAGAAACGCGCGCGAGAACAGGGAATGGCCGTCGCCACCGCCATCCATGACCGGGGCCACGCCGCCGGAGGTCAGCACCATGCGGGCACGGGCGTTGAGCATGGCCGCGATCCACTCCCGCTGCATGTCCTCGGAGATCGATTCATCCACCCGGGGCAGCGCCGCCACCGACAGGGTGCCGGCGTAGCAGGAATCCGCCACCACCATGATGTGATTCGACTTGAGGGTGTTCAGGATATCGGAAATGGCGACGTTGGAGATCCAGTTGCGGGGATTGTCCTGCTCGGCGTCCACCGGCAGCCAGAAGCCCTTGTTGGCGGTTTCGTCCACTTCCCCATGGCCTGCGTAGTAGATCAGCAGGTTGTCGTTCTCGGTCAGCTTTTCCCGCAGCGTGTTCAGCGCCGCCAGGATGTCGTAGCGGGTAGCGTTGGTCAGCAGGGTAGTGTTGAAGCCGTATTTCTCCTGCAGGACTTTCTGGGTTTCCTTCGCATCGTTGATGGCGGTTTCCAGTTTTGGATACTGCTTGTAGTCGTTGTTGCCGATGATCAGGGCGTGGTAATTGCCCAGTTTCAGGTCAGATGGTACG
>JBMOPR010000734.1:0-6781 GCA_049323075.1 Pseudomonadota bacterium | reverse complement strand
CACCATCGTGGGGCGTACTGAAAGCCCTTGCCGTTGCGCCTTGATTTGCAGTGCCAGTCCGCGCAGGAACAGGGGAAAGCCGATCAGGCCGAATACCGCGGTTCCCAGAAACAGGGCGCCCGCCATCATCCATTTGTCCGCCTGCCACTGTGCCTTGCGGCTGCGCTCGTGATGGTCGTCGAGATTGTTCATCCCGCCCATGGTCAGTGTGTTGGTGTTCATCGTTTCGTCCCTCACCAGTCGCGCACGGAGTACATATACATCTGGATCAAAAACATCGTCAGCAGATAGCCGTAGCAGACTATCTGGAAAGCGATAAGCGCTTTGCGGCGTCGACGGTCATGTTCACTGATTGGCTGTTCCTTCATTGCGGGAAACCTCTTGTTGTCATTGTTTATTGGCTGTGCCTGCGTGCGTGGACAGGCTGGCGGCCGCCAGTTCCCGCAGGCCATCGGTGATAGCACCATCACTGCTCAGCGGTGCAAGAATGCAGACTTCCGCCGCTTCCATTTCGGTGGCGCCCGCTGCAATCAGTTTGGCGGCGGTTACCAGCACGCGGGTGGAGGGCGGTTCGAAATGAAACGCAGCATCAGCGTTACGGATGTTGACGGCAAAGCGCACCAGCCGCTGCGCGACCGATAACGGAATATTGGATTCGGTTACCAGCACTTCGGCCTCGCGATCGGCTGGCAGATAATTCATGGCCAGCGTCATGAAGCGCTGGCGGAAAGAAGGTTTCAATTCCTTGAGCGAACTGCGGTAAGCGGGGTTGTAGGAGCACACCAGCATGAACGTGTCCGGCGCCTGAATGACTTCCCCGGCGCGATCGAGATACAGTGCACGCCGGTGATCCGTGAGCGAGTGCAGCACGGCCAGCGAATCGTGTCGTGCTTCCACCACCTCATCGAGATAGCAGATGGCCCCCTGTTTCACTGAGCGGGTCAGCGGCCCGTCGTTCCAGACCACGTCGCCGCCGGTGACCATAAAACGCCCCACCAGATCGGAACTGGTCAGATCGTCGTGACAGCTGATGGTGATCACCGGACGCCCGAGATTTTCACCCATGTATTCGACAAAGCGGGTTTTACCGCATCCGGTTGGTCCGGTCAGCATTGCAGGCAGTCGTTGCGAATATGCAAGCCGGAACAGCTGCTCTTCATTGCCGTTGACGTGATAAGTATCGGAACCGCTGGCTGCTGGCTGTAGCCCGTCAACTTTTATATTCATGGTGTGCATCCAGTAAAAATCATCACGCTGCCACCAGTTGTTGATGGACATGAGCGAGAACGCGGGGCAGTTCTTCGATGCGACGAATGCGGGTCGAGCGTTGTGCGCCGAACACATCCGGCAAGGGATCAACCCGGGCGGGGCCGATGCCGATGTAGTAGGGGAACACGCCGGCCTCTTCAGCCTCTTCCACTGCATGCGCGACATCGGCCCAGGCGTAATGACCTTCGTAACCTTCGTCGGACATCAGGCCGTCGCCAATCACAATCAGCAGGCGCCGTTCGGATGGTTGCTCCAGCAGGCGGCTGGTCATGTGTCGCAACGGCGCGCCCAGTCGTGTGTAGCCGCCGACGGAAAGACCGAGTTTGCCGGGAATCACAGTCCGGCGATCGGTAAAATCCTTCAGGCAGATCACATCGACCCGATGCCGGGTGTTGCCGCTGAACACAAACAGGCCGTGACGTTCACGCGCCTGTGCCATCGCCTGGGACAGCGCGTCGGCACAGGCAAGTTCAAGCTGGAAAACTCGACCCTGATGCACACCCAGCGACGAGCTGCCATCTAGCAGCAGCGCGGTGGTGACATCGCGTGCGGCCGGCAGCAAATCCCGAAACACGCGCGCATCGGAAGCCGTGCCACTCAACACATCGGCGTAGTGGTTGATGTAGCGGTCCACATCAAGATCGGAACCATCTTCCAGCCGGTTTTTCATGGCCCGATGCGTGTGCGCTTCGAACCAGCGGCGCAGATTCGCCGACGCTTGCGGCGACTGCTGTGGTGACAGCGGATGCTTTCGTTCCAGTACGGCGACATGATGGGGCAGAAAACGCTTTGTCCAGATATTCCATTCCGGATAGGGAATGCCGGCGCGCTGGTCCGCGCGAATCGGAACATCTTCCTCTTCCGGGCGACTGGGCGGTGGCAGATTCGGATTCTGTACGCCGCCGTCGCCGCCGACCGGAATCGTGAACCGGCCCTTCGACAAGCGTTTTCTTGATGACCAGGGCATGCGACCGTAAAGCTTGCGCAGGGACGCAATCAGCCCGTCCTGTCCGGAAGCATTTATCGGCAACCGGCCCAACAGGGGATAGTTCATTATTTCCGTGCGGGACTGCGCCAGCTCGCAGGCCCGCTGCAGCATGGAAATGGCGTCGAGTTCGCTGTCGAGACGTTCAATATTTGGCAGCAGGCGCGTCAGTTCCGTTGTCAGGCCCGGCCAGCGCGAAATCACCCAGGCCAGTGCCACGCCGCCTTCCACGATCGACAGTGCACGGAGTTCCCGGGGTGTTAATGCATGTAACGGCAGTTGTGCAATCCGGTCTTTCGATGATGAACATTGTAGGGCCACGCCACAGGTCAGCGTGCGCAGCGTCCAGTCTGCAGCTAAAACAGGAAAGGGGACGTGCACCCGCAACCGGTTTGGGCCCAGACCAAAACCGCGGTGCTCGCCGGATATCAAACGCACGCCTTCACGACGCCCTTCTGAAAATGCCGCTGCCACCAGTGCGCAACTCTGCTCGATTTGAAGGGCGTGGTTGATGGCTGATTCAGTCATGGTGGGCGGCGCTATACCGTCATTGTGGTTGGATGCGGCCGGCAAACGGATCGCAAATAGGTTTTTTCAGAACGTTCCGATGGAATCCATCAGCCAGTACCAGAAGGCAATAATCAACACGACACCACCGAAGGCGACGAAGAGACGAAGGATATCTACCCACATATGCGCACCTCTATCTATGGAACACTGTATATCATAGATTGCTATGATATACAGTGTTCCATATCTTGCAACGCCAATTTTTCAGGAGTGCCCTTCATGCCGGCGCGGTACGGGACATTGATCTACAGAGCAAGGGAGGGCCAAACTGGAGGCCGCAAGGGGAAAACAAGCGGAGGCGGTTTCAATAATGCATACGCTCAGTCAATTCTCGGTGCTGAAATTGAAACCCTCAATGGCAAAAACACCTGATGCCAGAGATAGATCACCCAGGGCTTATCCCGGATTTTTATGGGGTGCTTTTGATTCCAGGCCTTTGGCGGCGAGGTGCTATGTACGACGGCAGATTTGTCATGCCATTCAAATAGTTGACAATTCGTCCGTTATTTGAGATAACCGCAAAAATTGCGATAGGCGGCAGCAGGAATGAATTCACCGGCAGTTCTGGTTACTGGGGCAGGTACCCGATTGGGAAGCCTGTTTGCCAGGCATATGGCAACCCAGGGATATGATCTGGCGCTACATTGCAACGCTTCATTGGACGCTGCGCGCCAGCTGGCGCAGGAACTGCGCAGCGGCGGGCGGCAATGCGAAATATTCGTTCAGGATTTCACGGAGCCATTCGATACCGACGGCTTTATCGCAAATGTGCACGCACGCTTTGGCAACCTCTCGTGCGTGATAAACAATGCGTCGGCCTACCAGCCCGCACTGTCACGGAACACCAGCAGGGCTCTGCTGGAATCGCAGTTCAGGGTGAATTTTGTCACGCCGTTCCTGTTGGCCGGCAGTTTTGCACGCTGTATTGGCAAAGGTCAGGTAGTCAATATCATCGACAACAAGATTGCCTATCACCAGTACCACTATTCCGCTTATCTGTTATCGAAGAAATCGTTGGCTGAATTTACCCGATTGGCGGCGCTGGAATTTGCCCCCGACATTCGTGTCAATGGTATAGCGCCCGGGGTGACACTGCCCATGGAATCCCGGGACAATGCATATCTGAACTGGCGGATTGAAGGTATACCGCTCAGAAAGAAGGGCAGCGACAGACAGCTCATGACAGCGCTTGATTATCTTCTGCAAAACGATTTTGTCACAGGACAGATATTGTTTGTCGATGGCGGTGAATCCCTGAATCAGGTGGGCAGGAATTCGGAAAATTTTCTGGACACCCAGTAACGACGTCAGGTCAATCCATCATGCAGGAACCGCTACATCTCGCTATTGTGTCTGTGGGCACCAACATCGACCCGGAGCTGAATCTGCAAAAGGCCCGCGATATCCTGAAAAGCGAAGTATCGTTTCTGGGTGAGGCCACGGTGATCAAGACGGAGCCGGATGGCTATCGCGACCAGCCCGATTTCCATAATGGAGCCTATCTGTTGGGCACCGGCATGTCCTATGACACATTCAATCAGTACCTGAAAGGTGTCGAAAACAGGCTTGGTCGGGTGAAAGGGCCCATAAAATCCGGTCCCCGCTGCATTGATCTGGATATCATCATCTGGGATGGGCAAGTAGTTCACAGTGACTATACCCAGAGCAAATACTACGTCATCAAACCAGTCAACGAACTGCTGCAGCGGCATGCGATCAGCTTGACGCAAACGTGAATGCTGCGGCAGGTCTGCACACCACTAGCGCAGGGATCAGGCCGCCGCCTGTGATCCGGTAAAAGCGACTACATGACCATGCTCGACCGTAACACCATTCAATCGGCCTTGCTCCAGTCTGCGGCAGATTTGCTGGACGAGAGTGGCGTTCCTGCTGTCGTACTGGATCTGGATAGTCTGTCTACGTTGAGTGAGAGCGAGTTGGTGCAGGTGGAGCGCTGGAGCCGGCAGCAACCGTGCCCGGTAATCGGGGTGGGTGCAGAAATGTCGGCAGCTGCCCGCTGTGTGGATGCCGTCGTGGAAACTGGATCTGAGCTCGATACCCTGTTGCGCCGCATAATTGCCAATCCCCAGGCTGCCGCGGTGCTGGTTCAGGTGCTTCGTTCCATCGAGCATCTGCCACCTGATGATGCGCTGGTTGTAGAGTCGCTTGGCTATGCCACCTTGCAGTCCGGCGATGAATTCAAGCGCTGGTTGTCACAACATCAGGCCAAGAATCCGGTCGCTCCTGCCCTGGAAAGCGGCCCGCCGGTGTTGTGCAGTCGAAGTGGAGATCAGCTCAGCCTGGTTTTGAACCGGCCTGAAAGCAGCAATGCCTATACGGTGGAAATGCGGGATGCGCTGGCAGAAGTGTTTCGGCTGGTGGAGCTGGATACGTCCATCCGCCGGGTCACCGTGACTGCAAAAGGGCGCTGTTTCTGCACCGGTGGTGAGCTGGCAGAATTCGGGATGGTGGGTTCGCCGGCGATGGGCCACATGATCCGGTCGCAGATCTCGCCGGCGAAACTGCTGCTGTCTGCGGCGGATCGCTATCATTTTCATGTGCGGAAGGCCTGCATTGGCAGTGGTATCGAGCTGCCTGCCTGCGCCGGTTACCTGACGGCTTCACCCAAAACCCTGTTCTGGCTGCCCGAACTGTCCATGGGATTGATTCCCGGTGCCGGTGGCTGCGTCAGTATTTCGCGGCGGATTGGGCGGCGGCGAACGGCCTATCTGGTTTTGATGAACAAAAAGATTGACGCTCAAAAAGCGCTGGCGTGGGGCCTGATTGATGGAATCGTTCCGGAAGACGCCGACTGACTGCACGGTAATCGCTGTTACCCGACATCCGCTCGGCTGACGTTTGTCATCGACTGAATATCGGTTGTCCCCTGCTCATGACGAAGTGAACGTCGTCGCTGGTCAGGCGATTTCTGGCAACTGCCCACGGATGTTTGAGCAGGCACAGGTCAGCGGCCACGCCGGGTTGAAGTTGGCGTATCTGGCCGGGTGCATCCAGTGAGCCCAGAAACAATGCCAGCGCCTGTTCCGGATTCAATGCTTCGTTGTGGCCGAGCACTATTCCGGATGCCGTGCGGCGCGAAACGGCCGCATGCATGGCGGTCCAGGGATCGGCTGATCCGAAAGGCGCGTCAGAGCTTCCCGCCAGGGGAATATTCTGATTCAGGAGTGTGTGGCAACGATAAAGCGCTTCGTGATCGCTGGGTTCCACGTCGCGTAGATAGGCGTCTCCCTTTTCCAGTATGAAGTGAGGTTGGGTTACCACCGTCACACCCAGTTGCCGCATGCGTTCGAGTGTGTGCTCCGGTGCGACAGCTGCATGTTCGATGCGATCGCCTGTCATGGAACCGGCTTCTTCCAGTGCCGCGAGGCTGAACAGAAGCTCGATTTCGGTTACGCAATGGATCGCGACTGCAATGCCCGCGGTGTGACTCGCAAGAATTCGCTCTACCAGTTCCTGCAAGTCAGGCAGGCGATTCTCGTGTAAATGGATCTTCACCGGGCCGGAATAGGCTGCGCCAGTGACCCCGGGTTCAAATGCGGTGTATCGGGCCAGCTGAATATTCTGCAGGATCGAACTTTCCTGTCGCAGCCGGTGGAACAATGCGAACGTGCCCTGATCATTGGAAGGCGTCATGTCGGTAAAACCGGTAACGCCATAGGACGCCAGCTTTTCACTGGCGGACTTTACCGGCGGCAGGTGACGGCCCAGCAGGGCTGCCAACGCTTGATCGCAATCGTAAAACCGGCCGGACTTGAAATTCTCTGCCGGCAAGCGTGGCGGAGTTGATTGCAGCAGAAGTAATTCCTGGAGCATTGCAAGCCCTGCCGAATTGAAAATCCATAGCCTGCCGGAGCGGTGCTGAATTCGGGTGGGGCGGTTAGGGCAGTGGCGGTCGAGCCAATGGCAGTCAATGTCTCCCGCAATGCTTTCGTGGTA